>JAISNX010000141.1 GCA_031276015.1 Azoarcus sp. | reverse complement strand
TGAAACGCTGGCGAGGTATTGCCACTCGTTACGCCAAGAATGTGGCTTCTTTTGTGGCTGCCGTGCAAATCCGATGTATCGCCTTATGGGTCAAAATCTTGTGACGACACCATCTAGCTTTGCCTTTTTGATGTTGCGCGCCGTGAGCGCCTCGGCGGACTCCTGGGTGCGTCAAAACAACGCAAAGTAATTTCAGGAAATGGATAACTGGTATAAGCAATCTCGCATCGTTTGGCGCTCTCCGGTAATTTCCCGATCAGTTTCGCATCGGTTGCCACATAGTCGCATTCAATCCAAACATCTTGCATGCCGCTTTTGCTCGAACGCAAGTGATCGAAAAAATCCACATCCAGAGAATCCACACCACTCCTGATCCGTTTTTTTTCGTGTGGCAATAAAACCGGGTTGGCACTTCTTGGATCATTGGCGAAAAAGCGCACGCCCGCCAAAAAATGCGGCCCGTCGGTACCCACAGGCTTCCAGCCAGCACTCTCCGAAGTAATGTGCTGTTGTACCGTCAAAGACTTGGGACATTGTGGCACGCTCACCATGCGATCTTCGGCACTTGCGCGAAAAGACGGCAGGGACAAGACCGAAAATACGATCAATACCCTTGTAAAAGTTCTAAGGTACCCATTCATGGCATCGTTTCCGTATCAGCGGGAAGCCTTTCCTTGTTGCCTGGGGGTTTCAAAGCAACGCACGACAACTTCACGCAATGGGCGCATGGTATAAGCAACTTCGCAGCGCATGACGTTTTTGGGCAATTTCCTGGTCAGTATCGCGTCGGTGTTCGTATGGTAGTAACAGCTTATCCAGGCGTCTTCATCGTCTTTGGCGGGACGCAAATTATCAAAGAAAGCGACACTCGAATTTTTTGAAAGCGACCTCTCCTCGCGGGGCATCAATAAAAAGAGAGGCGGGTACTCCGGATTGCCCACGGAAAAACCAACACCGGAAAGTGCCCATTGTCTATCGGAACCGACAGGTACCCAGGCATCGTTTATGGAGGTGATTTTTTGTTGCACTGTCAAAAATTTCGGACATTGCGGCACATCCACGAAACGATCTTCGGCATTCACACGAAAAGATGTCACACACAAGACCACAAACATGGCCAGTGAACTTGCGAGAGTTCTGGAATATTCGTTCAAAGCAATATCACCGAAAATGCCCGGCCATCGTTGCTGATACCATCAGCGGCGCTATTCTTCAATAGTCGTCTTTGTATAGTAAGCGTGGGGTGATAGCCGTTGTACTGCTCAATGACATAAATAAATATTTCCCCCGTCATTCTTTTTTCATGCCCAGCATAGAAAGCCGCATGCCCATGACCAAGGCCATTTTTTACCGTGGGAAAGCGACCGTCGATAAATGTGGCGATGGCTGTTCCTAAACGTGGTTCCGTTCCATTTGAAATAGCCTAGATTACATTGTCACCTTTTTTCCAAGCACTTGTCGACTGATTATTCAGTTCCGGAACATATTTTTTGAGCAAGGAAACACACTCTCCCATGTTGTTCCCATAGCCATCATCGACTCTCGGTGACAAGATCAAAGTAAGCACATCGTGCTTCACAAAAGGCCCAGCCATAACGCATCCTTTTTCAGTTGATTGCCGAAGTTACAGATGATACTCAATGTCATGCGCCGGATCAATACTATATTCGGATCTGTGTCGAGAGCTTTTGATCTGTTCGGTTCCGGCACTTGCTAGCCTGATCCATCGGCATCGCGTGGGTTTGTCAGCCCTTTTCCGCGAGCAGCCGGTAAAGCGACATCAACATCCCCGCCGTCGCGCCCCAGATGAAGTAATCGCCATACGGCATGGCGTGGAAATGGCGCTGCGTGTTCCCCACGCGCAGGGTGTGACGCCGATGGCTGGCCGGGTCGAGAAAATGCGCCAGCGGCACCTCGAACACTTCCGCGACCTCGAACGTATCCGGTTCCAGCACCAACGGCGGGCGCAACAAACCAACCACCGGCGTCACGCGAAAGCCCGTGCCGGTCAGGTAATCCGGCAGACGCCCGATGATCTCGACCTCTTCCGGGGCAAGTCCGGTTTCTTCCTTCGCTTCGCGTAGTGCGGCGGCTTCCGCCGAAATGTCGCCCGCCTCCATGCCGCCGCCCGGAAAACTGATCTGCCCCGGATGATGGTGCAGATGATCGGTGCGCCGGGTGAGCAGCACCGTCGGCCCGCTCACCTGCCCTTCGTGCAGCACGAGAGGCACCAGCACGGCAGCCGGACGATGCGCCTGTCCGCCCGCGCCTGGCCAGTCGCCACCCGTGGCGCTGCCCTCGCCCGCCCGCGCCAGGCAGCGACGCAGCCTCGCCACCACATCGTCCGCCGCCACGGCGTTTTCGCCCGCTTCCCCTGCCTGTTTCATCCCTTTCCCTCGTCTCCCCCTCCGCAATGGCGGCCCGGATGCCGGTTATCGCATACATTCATTTCATCGTCGAGCACATATCCTGCTCTTGCGGAAGTTATCGGTTGACGGCAATTCAAAACGCCACAAAACTTTCCCTGATTCGTCCCGTCGTGAGTCCCGCCATGATCCGTTTCACGATACAGGCATCCCGCGCGTGCCTCCCGCGCATGCGCGGCTTCACCTTGGCCGAACTGATGATCGTCATCAGTATCGCCGCCGTGCTCGCCGCCATCGCCGTGCCATCGTTCAAACCCCTGATTCGCAGCATCACCGTTCGCGGCGCGGCCACCGAACTCATCGCCGACATACAATTCGCCCGTTCCGAAGCCATTCGCGCTGGCCGCGCGATCAGCTTCACGCTCGACAAGGCGCGGCGCTGGCGGGTCTTTCTCGACAAAGACCGCGACGGCGCATACGACGCCGCGAAAGGAGACGAATTGCTGCGCGAAAACACCTATACCGAAACGATCCTGCCCATGACGGAAGACTGGCTATTACGATTCCAGCCCTCCGGGCTGACCGAGAACATGACATTTCCGGGAGGCATCTGCCTGCAAACCGGCAACGACCCGCTCGTCCAACGCTACGTGCGATTCTCGACGAGAGCCGCTTCGCCCATCATCCTGGAGGAGTGTCCGCAAACATGAAAAAGCTCGAAGGCTTTACCCTGCTGGAACTCATGATCGTACTGGTGATCGTCGCCATTCTCGCCAGCATCGCCATACCCGGTTACGAGTCCTACACCCTCAAGACCCGCCGCGCCACCGCCGCCACTTGTTTGCTGGAACTCTCCGGAACCATGGAGCGGTATTACACCGAACACCTGAGCTATACCGGCGCGACACTGCCGTCGACGCAATGTCGGAACGAGCTGAGCGGCCATTATGATTTCAGTCTCGACGACAAAAAACTCGCGCAGAGAACCTACACGCTCCTGGCCGTTCCCAAGGGCAGCCAGGCCGACGACACCTGTGGCACGCTCAGCATCGACCAGGCTGGTGTGAAAACCAGTGGGAACAGCAGCACGGGTTCATGCTGGTAATCATTGGCGCGGGAATCAGCGAATCAGAAGCCAAAGAGCGCCCTTGATTCGCCGTCATTGCAAAGCACGGAGCGCCGTGACAATCCATGTGCCCGTGATTCCCGTAACACCGCTCGTCAGTGCAGGTAATCGCCGCCTTGTACGCGCGCTCCCGGATTGCATTCCCGCGTATCGGCTTACGCGGCCCTGACCCACGCCCGTGCCGTATCCAGCATCCGGCAGGAATAGCCCCATTCGTTGTCGTACCACGCCAGTACCTTGACGAGCGTCCTGCCGTTTTCGTCCGACAGCACGCGGGTTTGCGTGGCGTCGAACGTGGAAGAAACCGTCGTGTGGTTGAAGTCGGAAGACACGAGCGGGTCGTTGTTCACCGCCAGGATGCCCTTCAGCGGGCCGTCAGCGGCGGCAGTCAGCAGCGCGTTGATTTCTTCCTTCGTCGTGGCGCGTCCGGGGGTGAAGGTCAGGTCTACCAGGGAAACATTGATCGTCGGCACCCGCAGCGAGAAACCATCGAAACGGCCTTTCAGCTGCGGCAACACCAGGCCCACGGCCTTGGCCGCGCCGGTCTTGGTCGGGATGATATTTGCCGCGGCGGCCCGTGCCCGGCGCAAGTCCTTGTGGCGCACGTCGACCGTCACCTGGTCGTTGGTGTAGGCGTGGATCGTCGTCATCAAGCCTTGCTCGATGCCGACGGACTCGAACAGCACCTTGGCGACGGGGGCCAGGCAATTGGTGGTGCAAGAGGCGTTGGAGACGACCGTCATCGTGGAAGCGAGCACGCGCTCATTGACGCCATAAACCACGGTGGCATCCACATCGTCGCCGCCGGGCGCGGAGATGAGCACCTTCTTCGCCCCCTGTGCCAGCAAGGCTTGCGCCTTTTCCTTGCTGGTGTAAGCGCCGGTGCATTCGAGCAGCAGGTCGACGCCGTACTTTGCCCAGTCGATGTCCCTGGGGTTCTTGGTGGAATGGAAGGGAATCTTCCTGCCATCGACGATCAGGCCATCATCGCCTTCGGTCTCGACCGGCACGCCGAAACGTCCGTGCGTGGTGTCGTATTTGAGCAGATGGGCATTAGTGGCGAGTCCGCCGGAGCCGTTGATGGCGACGACCTCGAATTCGTCTTGCAAGCCCTGTTCGTGGATGGCGCGAAACGTACAGCGGCCAATGCGTCCGAAACCGTTGATGGCGACCTTGATGGTCATGAAGTTCTCCTGTGAGGGTGACAACCCGTTCGAGGCTCTCGCGGCGGATGAAGGATCGGGATTCTAGCGCATTCCCGCGCAAGGCACGGCACACACGCCGGGGAAATGCAGATCAAGTTATCGTCATTGTGAACGGGGCGGTACCGCCAGTGCTGCGTATGGCACACCACGGTGCTACACGCCTCGCGATGACGGGTATGGCGTGTGTCGCAAAGCCCCAAACCTTGCCGCAATGCCTCGAATCCCCGTCATTGCGAGCAAAGCGTGGCAATCCAGTGCGGCGAAAGAGAAAGAACAACGAAAAGGGGGCTTTCGCCCCCTTTTCGTTGGTGATGCAATGACGCGCTGTTACGCTTTTTCGGCCATCCGGCGGCGTCTTGCCACGGCACCGACCAGACCCAGACCCGCCAGCAACATGGCGTAGGCTTCCGGTTCGGGAGCTGGGGTTGCTTTTACATTGCTTGCCAAAAGAATCACATCGTCCCAATCGCCCCCTCCGGGCCAAAACGTGACCGTATCCTCAAACCCGATGAGCGCGACGTTCCCTTCTTTCGTATAGTTCGACGGTCCCAGGTAATCGTAGTACACGACGGAATGGGAATCCCCGAGATACAAGTTGGCATACTCGGGTTTCTTGGGGTTTGTCACCGTATCCAGCGAACCATCTCCCGTCCCGAATATGTAGTAGCCTCTTTGACCAACCAGATCCGTGATCCCGATGGCGAAGGCTACCTGATTCGTCGTGGGGGTTATCGTCACTGTCTGACCATTCAGCGTTGCGATACCGTTATCCTTGACACCGGCATCCACCCAGCTTGATGTATTGTAGTCGTACACATAAAAGTCATGCTTCAAGTGAAGCGCGGAGTCATCATCAAGGAGCGTGATGGTGACAGACTGGGTTGGATCAACCACATAGAGCGTGCCGCCAAGCGTTGCTCCATCCTGATTCTCGTCGAATTTGTCGAGTTTCTTGGGGTTGTAGGCGGTATCGCCGTATGCTTGGGCCAATGGGGCAGCCAACAGGAAAGCGCCCGCACTGAGTGCCAAGGCGATTCGGTTGATGGTTTTGGACATAATGTCTAACTCCTTACGTGTGTGAAAAAGACCACCAGAGCAGCCCCCCCGAGATTTGGGACTATATCCGGCTAAACGTACCTCAAGACAGCAATTTACATGCCTAGTTTATAAGTGATTGAAATTCCAATGAATGCCCTCTTTTTTGTCTCGGCGCGTAAAATTTTCCGACACACATCACCCCCTATCCGGTTATGCGCATGCGGAGGGAAAATGCTTGCAAGTCATCCTATCGCGGGCCATACGGGAAAATACCGAGGTTTATCAGCAGTTCCCGCAGTCTTTTACAATACTGTAAAAGACTGCGACAGTGACCGACACCACGGCGCGCGGCAGGTGTCGGGCGGCGTCCAATGGCGATCCGTAATCCGATTTCCTTGCGGGCACGCAAGAGGCGGAACAAAGGTAAACCGAGAAAGGGGGACTTCCCCCCTTCTCGTCAGCGATGCGATAACGCGCTTTTACGCTTTTTCGGCCATCCGGCGGCGTCTCGTCGCGGCACCAACCAGACCCAGCCCCGCCAGCAGCATGGCGTAGGCTTCCGGCTCCGGCGCATGGCTTGCTATGTTGCCGACTGTGAAAATCACGTCATCATAATCCGAAAGGAAGAACGTGACCGTATCCTCGAACCCGACAAGCGCCACATTCGCTTCTTTCGTAACGTTCGCTGGCCCCGTGTAATCGTAGTACACGACGGAATGGGGATCACCGAGATACTTGACATCTGTGGGATCCTTGAGATTACTCGCCGTATCCAGCGAGCCATCTCCCGTCCCGAAGATGTAATAACCCACCTGGCCGACCTTGTCCTTGATCCCGACGGCGAAGGCTACCTGATCCGTTGTGGGGGTTATCGTGAGTGTCTGACCATTCAGCGTTGCGACGCCGTAATCCTCGAGATCGTATTTCACCCAGTTCGATGTGTCGTAGTCGTACCAGTAGAAGTCATGCGTCAAGTGAAACAGGGAGTCGTCATCAAGGAGCGTAATGGTAACGGGTTGGGTCGGATCGGCCACATAGAGCACGCCGCCGGGCGTCGCCCCTGCCAGCTTCTCGTTGAACTTGTCGGCTTTCTTGGGATTGTAGGCATCTTCGCCGTCCGCCTGGGCCAAGGGAGCTGCCAACAGAAAAGCGCCCGCGCTAATTGCCAGGGCGATGCGATTGATGATTCTGGACATGATGTTCAACTCCTTGTGCTTGAAAAATACCGCCGAACCAGCCCACCCGAGACTTGGAACATGCATCTGGCTGAACGTGTATGCCAAGGTAGCAATTTACATGCCTGGCTCATAAGTGATTGAAATGCCGATGAGCATCACATTTCGCATCTTCATATTGTAAGGCTTGTCGACACATGCTTTCCGGTTATATGTTTATGCGCATGCGGAGAAAAAACGCTTGCAAGCCAGTCTTCACGGGGGGCGCGGGAAAATACTGAAGTTCATCAGCAGTTCCCGCACGCCTTCAAGGCGCTGTAAAGGACTGTGACAGTGGCCGGGATTGCGACAGTGGCGCTCAGAGCAGATCGACAAATTGAAGCCCAAGGAGAACCGCCGTCATTGCGAGGCCCGAAGGGCCTCGCAATGACGATCGGTTTGGTATGAGCATCATAAAGTTGATTTGCCCTAACGTTCAGCGCCGCGCGGCGGGGGTCGGGCGGCGTCCGACGACGATCCGCAATTCGATTTCCTTGCGGGCACGCAGGAGGCGGAAGGCCACGGTTTGTCCGGGCGGCAGTGCCGCGATCAGATCAAGCAGCCTGTCGGGAGCCTGCACGTTTTGCCCGTCGATGGCCAGCAGGATGTCGCCGGGGACGATGCCGCCCCGGCTGGCCGGGCTGCCGTTCAGGACGCTGTAGATCAGTACGCCGCCGTTCGCGGGCAGGTCGAAGGACGCGGCGGCTTCCGGGGTGATCTCGCGCATTTCGACGCCGATCCAGCCGCGCACGACTTCGCCGTTGGCGATGATTTGTTCGAGCACGTGCCGCGCGATCGAAACCGGAATGGCAAAGCCGATGCCCAGCGCGCCTTCGCCGGAACTCGTGGAGTAGATCAGGGTGTTGATGCCGACCAGCCGCCCGGCGCTGTCGACGAGCGCACCGCCCGAGTTGCCGCGGTTGATCGCGGCGTCGGTCTGAATGTAGTTCTCGAAGGTGTTCATGCCGAGGTGGTGGCGGCCAAGCGCCGAGGCGATGCCCATCGTGACCGTCTGCCCGATGCCGAAGGGATTTCCGATTGCCAGCACCACGTCGCCCACGGCGAGGCTGTCGACCGGCGCGAAGGTGATGGCGGGCAAGGCGGCATCGGCCTTGAGTTTGAGGACGGCGAGGTCGGTGTCGGGGTCGCGGCCAACGAGGCGGACATCGAACTTGCGCCCGTCGTTGAGGACGACTTCGATTTCGTCCGCGCCGTCTATCACGTGGTTGTTCGTGAGAACGAAGCCCTGCGGGCTGACGATGACGCCGGAACCCAGTCCGTTGCGCTCCGGCGTGCCGAAAAAGCGGCGAAACAGCGGATCGTTCATCAGCGGGTGATTGGGCACCCTGGCGGTCTGGCGGGTGTAGATGTGCACGACCGCGGGCAGCGCCCGCCGCGCCGCTTCGGCGTAAGAGCCGCTGGCCGCGCTGGCGACGGGCGCGGGGGCTTCGAGGATGGTGGCGGGCGGGGCGGGTGGCGTGGCCGCATGGCCTATCCATTCGGGTTTGAGCGTGCCGACGACGAACAGGACGGCGACGCTGATCGTCACCGTTTGCGCAAAAATCAACCACAAGCGACGCATAATTGACGACCTGCGAACGGGGAAAGCCCCCGGAAAACATGGGGAGTGGGAAACATGCGGCTGAATGTATTACACCGGCATCTCGACGATTTGCTGGAAGCCGCGCGGTTGCGCGATTATTGCCCAAACGGGCTGCAAGTGGAAGGGCGTGCGGAGGTGCGGCGGGTATTGTGCGGCGTGACGGCAAGCCAAGCCTTGGTCGATGCGGCGGCGGCGGGCGGCTACGATGCGTTACTGGTGCATCACGGTTATTTCTGGCGCGGCGAGGATGGGCGCATCACCGGCATCCGCCGCCGCCGGATCGGCAGCCTGCTCGGGCACGATATTTCGCTGCTTGCCTATCACCTGCCGCTCGACGCGCATCCCCTGCTCGGCAACAACGCGCAGCTTGCGCGGCTCATGGACTGGGAAGGCGAGGGCCATTTTGGCGACCAGGATCTGGGCTGGATCGGCGTGCCGGGCGAGGCCGGAATCAGCGCGAGCGGCATTGCGGCGGCGCTTGCCGCGAAACTTGGCCGCGAGCCTTTGCTGGTGGGCGACGGCATGCGTAGCGTAGCGCGCGTTGCCTGGTGTTCCGGGGGGGCGCAGGGGTTTTTCGAGCAGGCGATTGCCGCCGGGGCCGATGTTTATGTGTCGGGGGAAATTTCGGAGCCGACGACCCATCTGGCGCGGGAATCCGGCGTGCCCTACATCGCGGCGGGGCATCACGCCACGGAACGCTATGGCGTGCAGGCCCTGGCCCGCTATCTGCGCGAGGAACTGGGACTGGAAGCGGATTTTCTCGATTTGCCCAATCCGGTTTGAGGCGCGACGCAGCCCATCAGTGCGAGTAGTCACCGCTGTATGGATTGCTGCGCTTCGCTTGCAATGACGCATCATGGTTCTTGCGAAAGCGGCGGAATTGGTCGGGCGCGGGGTGTCGGCCCCGTGAAAACCCCGATCAGGCCGCCGTCCGCGCACCCGCCGCTGCGATTTTCCGCACCAGCCGTTCTTCCAGCGCACGCTGTCCTTGCCGTGCCAGCGTCAAGGTGTCCGCGCTCAATGCGACCGCGCCCCGCAGTCCCGCATAGGTCTGGTCGGCGATGAACCTGTCCCGCACCGGATGCGATACCGCGAGCAAGGGCACGCCCAATGTTTGCGCGACGGCATCTTCCAGCGAGCTGGCAAAGATCAGTTCAGCGCCGCTGACGCGCAAGACTTCGGCGATCTCCTCGCCGTCGCTCGTGCTGTGCGCCGCGCCGCCAAAGTCCGCCGGTTCTTCTTCGCCCTCGACCCGGTCGGTATAGATGGCCGTCCTGATGTCGACACCGAGGGTGCGGGAAAGAAATCCGCCGATCCTGAGCACGGTTTCCGTATCGCCGACGATGACGGCACGCTTGCCCGCGCCATCGTCGAAATAACGATCCGCGCCGCCAAGCAGGAAGTATTCCGACCAGGCTTCTTCCCGCTCCAGAAAACGTTCCGCCGCCGTGGCGTCCAGATCCAGCCTTTCCACCAGAGCCTGGACGAACAGGCCGACTTCTTCGTTGCCCAATGGCATGGCGTCGAAGATCAGTTGCGGAGTGGCGTATTTTTCTTCGAGCTTCGCGCCGATGGCTTCTCCCCAACGGGAAAAAACCAGATTCAGGGCGGCATCCGGCATGCTGTACAAGGCGGCATGTCCGTCGGGGCCGAAGAAGCTGTTGACGCGCAGCCCGATGGCTTCGAGGATGCGTTGCAGTTCTTGCAGGTCGCCCTTGTAGTAAGGGTTCGCGGTGGGAACGATGCCGAAAATGTTGACCAGCGGACGCTCCCCATCCTGGCATTGCGGCACGGGCGGCGACTCCAGCGTGGGCAGGCCGTCGATCAGGTCGAGAAAAATCCGCTCGTACCCGCGATACACGTCGCCATGGAATCCGGCGATGTTGCTGGCGACCACGGGCAAACCCTGTTCGGCGGCCTCGCGCGCCATGCCGTTCAGGTCATCGCCCACCATGGCGCATTCGCAACTGCCAAGTACCGCGTACAGGCGGCCTTCCACGACCTTGACCGTGTTCTTGATCTGTTCGCGCAGGCGCGAACCGCCGCCGAAGATGACTTGCTTGTCGATGATGTTGGCGGCGGGAACGGCCTGGCCGCCGATGTAGCCGCCGCCGCTGTCCCTGTACGCCAGTGCGTGCTGGATGGCGCAGCCCGCATTGGCCTGCACGATGGGGACGATGCCTTCGATGGCTTCCAGCGTCGATAACGCGCCGTGCAGCGCGCAGCCCGCGCGCGGATTTCTGATGCTCGCCATTCAGCGTACTTCCCGTTTGACATGCCAGCCGCCGTTTTTCTTCAGCCAGTTCTCGGCGTAGTCCCTGCGCACTCGCTCCCGGAAATCGGGATGCGGCCCGCCGAAACGGGCCGCAAGGGCGTGCATGCCTTCGTGGCCGTAGTAAACGGCACCGCGCAGGGAGATGGGCCGAACGCCGAAGCGGGCGGCGAAGGCGGTCTGTTCCGGCCCGATGTAGTAGTCGACAGGTGTACGGGCCAGGACGTTGGCAATCTCGAAAGGCTGCCCCACCGCCACCAGCGCGGGAATGTCGGCAGCGGCTTCCAGCCGGGCGAGATGGGCGCGGTTGTTCAGGTCGACATTGCTCAGCGCCACACCGGCCACCTCGCCGCCAAGGTCGTGTATCAGGTCGCTGAAGCCTTCGACCAGCGCCGTGTCCAGTTGGAGGAATACTTTTTTCCCCGCCAGGGGTCGGGCGGAAAGAAGTTCTTGCAAGGCGGCCTCCCGCGCGCGCAGCCAGGCTTGCGCTTCATCGTCGATGCCGAATGCTTCGGCAAGTCCGGCGACGAAGCGACGTGTCGCGGCACGCCCGACCGGCGCGGGCAGGCGAAGGTAGGGAGTGCCGTATGCGGCTTCCAGGCCCAGTCCGAAATATTCGCTTTCGTCGTCGTTGAGCGACACCGTGGCGCGCGCGCTCCCGGCCTTGCGGATGTTTTCCAGCGACGACGAGGGGCCGGGCAGCAGGTTCCAGCCGATGCCGAGCGCGTCGATTGCGCCGACGATGGCGGCGACATTGCGGATGTTGTCGCCCACCGCCAGCACATTGACGAAATCGCCGCGCGATTCGGGCGCGTCCACCAGGCGCAACAGGGCATGCAGGGCGGTGTCGAACCCCGACAGGGGCGACTTCGAGCGGAAGCCGTCCGTGTTCACATGCAGCACCGACACGGTGGTTTCTTCTTCCAGCGTCAGCAACACCGCGTTGACATCGTCGTTGTTGATCGCCACGACCGGCGTGCCGACGACGAAAACTGCCGCCGCGCCTTCCGCGATGGCCCGCAGGATGGTTTCACGCAAGGGCGCTTCGCTGCCCAGGATGGAATCCCGCTCGCTCAGGTTGACGGAATACCAGCGCGCCCCGCCCGGCCGCGCCAGAGCACCCGCCGCTGCCGCGCAGCCCACCGCGCCATGCACCACGATGGCCGCGTCGCGGATGCCGCGCAGGGCGGTCAGGGCGGAAAGGATGTCGTCATGCGCCGCCTGGGTGAAGGTGCGGACACGCTGCGGAATTTCTTCCCCGGCGGTATCGGCGATCAGCGAAGCCAGCGTGCCGTGGTAATGGCTGATGGCGGCGCTGCGTTTTTCCCGGGTCAGCGCGTTTTTTTCTTCGTGGAAAGCCATTACGCCGCGACCCTGTCCGCCGCGATGCCCGTGCCCGTTTCCAGACTGAACACCCGGTCGCCCCAATCCCGCGCCCAGTCCCGCAGGTCGCTGACGCCGAGCGGATGGGGTATGACGAGATCCTCGTTTTCGGCGATGTACTTTGCCAGTTTGCGGTAAATGTTCGCGTGTTCGCTGGCGGGATTGGCTTCGATCACGGTCTTGCCGTACAGCTCGCTTTGCGAGACGACCAAGGCGCGGGGCACATAGCCCGCCACGGTGACGCCGGTGCGCCCGGCAAAATCGTCGATGATTGCATTGGAGTACGCAGCGGAAAGCCCGTTGCCGATGATGCCACCCAGTTTGGCACCGCCCGTCGGCGCGTATTTGCTCACCGCCTTGAAAAGATTATTGGCCGCGTAGATGGCCATGAAATCCGAGGATGTCACCACGTAGGCGCGATCGGTGATGCCGTCGCGGATCGGCACCGCGAAACCGCCGCAAACCACGTCGCCGAGAACGTCGTAGAGGACGTAATCCGGCTTGAATTCCTCGAAGAGTTTCAACTCCTGCAACAGCGTGACCGCCGCGTTGATGCCCCGTCCGGCGCAGCCGACGCCGGGTACCGGGCCGCCGGATTCGATGCACAAGATGCCCTTGAAGCCGGTGGCGGAAATGTCGGCGAGATGCACCTTGTTGCCGCCGCGCACGCTGTCCAGAATCGTGGGCAGGTAATGATTGCCGCGCAGGGTGTTGGTGGAATCGCTTTTCGGATCGCAGCCGATCTGGATGACCTTGTAACCCGCCTCGGCCAGCGCCGCGCTGATATTGGAGGTCGTCGTGGATTTGCCGATTCCGCCCTTGCCGTAAATGGCGATGTGTTTGCCGATATTCCGGCCCTTGGCGCTTGCCGCGGGTTTTACGACACCACTGCGGCCATGGAATGAAACACGGTTGTTGGGGATTTCGCTCATGTCAGCCTCGTTGTAGAACTCGTTATTGAAAATGGTCGTGATATTTCGCCGTGTTTTTCCGGTTCCGCCCCATCGCTATTTCCCGAATTCGCCCACATCGGCGATCCGGTAACGTTTCAGCACCGTTTTCCCGAACAGCCGCAAGAGGCGATCCGAGAAATACCCCAACAGCCCGAGCGTCACGATGCCGACCAATATCCAGTCCGTGCGGAAATACAGGCGCGAGGTAAAAACCAGGTACCCCACCCCCTCCTTGGCCGCCAGCATTTCCGCCGCGACGATGGCGGTGAATGCGCTGCCCAATCCCAACCGTATCCCCGTGAATACGTAGGGAATGCATTCGGGAATGAGGACGTGGCGCAATATCTGCCATTCCGACGCGCCGAGCGTCCGGGCGGCCTGGACGCGATCCGGGCTGACGCCGAGGACGCCGCTGGCCGTGTTGATGATGACCACGAAGCATGTGGCGTACATGATGAGAATGACCTTGGACTTTTCGCCAACGCCGAACCACATGATGAAAAGCGTCAGGAAGGCAATGGCGGGAATGAAGCGGAAGAAATCCACGAACGGCTCGATCAGTTGCCTCAACAAGCGGACGCGCCCGATCAACATGCCGAGCGGCGCGCCGATCAGGATGCCGAAGAACCAGCCGGTCAGCACCCGCTCCACGCTGATGAGAGAAAACCTGGCCAGCGTGCCGTCCAGCAGGATTTCCTTGCCGCCAAGCAGGGTTTGGAGCGGGCCGGGAAAAAACGAGGGCGGATAAAATGGCGCGATCAAGCCCCAGACGACTATCAGGATCAGCCATGTGGCGATGCCCGTTTTCAGGACAAAGCGCCCGGCGTTCAGCAAGGCGTTTTCCAGCATGAAACGTCCGCGCGCAAGCAAGGGACTGCCCACGACCGGAATAGCGCGAATGCCCGTATTTTCACTCATATGCCGCTGCCGAAATCGAAATGGCCCTGGATCCGGGTCAGCAATTCGATGAAATGCGGATTGGCCTCCGTTCTCGGATAAGCCAATTCCGCGCGATAAGTCTTGTAAATGTTGGCATCGGGCGTTTTGGACATGATGTGAATCCACTGCCCCAAAAGCAGTGCTTCCTGAATATCGTGCGTCACGAAGATCACGGTTTTCCCCGTTTCCCGCCAGGTGCGCACCAGTTCATTCTGCATGATGCGCCGCGTATGCGCATCGAGCGCCCCGAAAGGCTCGTCCATGACCAGCACGGCAGAATCGTTCGCCAGCAGGCGGGCGATCTGCGTGCGCTGTTTCATGCCGCCGGACAACTCGTGGGGGAATTTGCCTTCGTGGCCACGCAATCCGACCAGATCGACGTATTTGAGGGCGATTGCCCTGCGCTCGGCTTTTTTCACCGAAGCCATGCGCAAACCGAATTCCACATTTTCCAATACGCTCAGCCACGGAAAAATCGCCGCGTCCGCGTTCTGGAATACCAATCCCCGCTCTCGATCCGGCTTCCGGATGACCCTGCCCCGCATCGTCACGGTTCCCGCCGTCTGCCGGGCCAATCCGACGATGATATTGAGCAAGGTGGATTTTCCGCAGCCGCTCGGGCCGAGCAGCACATGGAACTCGCCTTCGTGAATGTCCAGATTCACCCCGGCGAGCACCCTGGCGGCATCCTCCCCGCGTTCGCTCGGGTAACGCATTTCCACGTCCCTGATACGAATCAGGGGCTGACGGATTTCGCTCACCACCACGTCGTGCCGCGTCGACCTTTCACGCACGAATACCCACGGCAGGCCGGGAGAGGACACCGCGCTTTCCAGCGTCGCGCTCATGGTTTCAAGCCCCATCCCCGGTTTCTTGCACGCTCGCCTTTTCCGGCAAAGCCTCGCGCAATGTATCGAGATAGATGAACGGACGGATGTCGTAGCGGTTCTTTATCAAACCGTTTTCGACCGACCAATTGGCCACATTGGCGATATGCGCTATATCCTCGGCGGAAAGACGGATGTCGTAGTTGTAGAACTTGAGCGCCTCCAGCACCGCGTCCCTCGGCACTTTCAGATCGTCGTAAATGATCTGCGCGGTTTCTTCGGGGTGTGCCGCAATATAGGCTGTCGCTTCATCCAGCGCCCGCAGTAGCCGGACGACACCCGGCCTGTTCGCCTGGATGAATTTTTCGTCCAGCAACAAATAGCCCCGATACACGGTTTTCGCCAGATCGAGATCGCCCAGTAATTTCGACCCCGGCACCTCCCGCACGGCCTGTGCCACCTCGGTGGATGCCCAGAAGGCATCGACTTCGCCCGTTTGGTAAGCCGCCAGCAATTCCGCCGAAGAACCCAGGTAAACCTGTTCGACATCCTTCGGCTCCAGGCCGTGAAGCTCGAATACCTTGCCCCAGATGTATTCGTTCACCGTGCCCTTCTTGACGCCCAGCGTTTTGCCCTTGAGATCGGCGACGCTGTCGACTTCCGGCAGGCGGGTATAGAGCTTTTCGCCTTCCGGTTTCGGGCCGCCGATATAAGCGACGATGCGCAGATCGTTGCTCTCGGAAAAGCGCGAGGCCACGGCGTAATCCATGCCTTCCGCCGAATCCGTCTGCCCCAGGATCGCCGCGTTGATCGTGTCGATTCCGAAGGAATACGTGGAAATGTCGGCCTCGATGCCGTGCTTTTTGAAAATACCGCTTGCCTGCGCCACGCGGAACTGGAAAGAAAAACTGCCGCTATCCACCCCGAGCCGGATTTTCAATGGCGCGTCGACGGCGTTTTCCGCTGTCGGCGACGCCGGGGCGGTCTCTTTCGACTCGCATCCGGCGAGAATCGTTGCCAACAGGGATAAAGCGGCTATCGCAGCGACCGCTGCATTTCGTATTGCCGGTACAGCGATCACTGCGCCATTCATAAAAACTCCCTCTTCAGGCGGCCTTCAACTCGGTGTAAATATGCCGTTCCCACGGCAACAAATCCCCGTCGGCGTTGTAGAGATAATCGAAGATCGTCTCCTCGCCGTTGGTGCAGCGGTAAAAATCCTCGTGCCTGAAACCGTTCTTGCGCAGCAACGCATACGTTTTCAAAACCAGGTCGTGATACCACTCGGAAGTCGGCGCACGATGGCCTTCCAGCGCCGAACCGGGATTCGGATTCCATTGCAGCGGAATGGCGACGACACCCGACTCGATCAGGAACTGAATACCTTCCAACGTCGCCGCCTTCGGCTCGATACCGGAAACGAAATAAGAGCGCACATAGCCTTTGCCGAAAACTTCCACTTCATGCAAAAGCGTGTTGACCCAGTTCTTGTGGCCGCCACAGATGGCATCCTTGCCGGGGCAAATCGTCCTGAAGATATTGGCGTCCCAGATTTCCATGTTGGTGGCGATGCACTCGTAGCCCGCTTCCTTGTACTTGTCGATGACGTCCAGATCGAGCGGCGCGCCGATGCAGGCCGTGCCGCTGAAATTTTCCAGCCCGGTCAGCGCCTGGATGGACTCCGCGACATCGATGTAGTAATCCACCTCGCGCCGCTCGGGAATGAAACCGCCCGTCACCGTGAGACGGCGATAACCTTCCTCGTAGGCGGCCTTGGTCGTTTCGGCGATCTGGCGCGGCGTCTTGATGCCCAAGCCTTCGAGATCGCCGTAGGCGGCCTTGGTGGCGTTGATGTTGCAGAACAGGCAATCCAGCCCCTTGTCCTGCAAGGAACATTCGTTGCTGTATGTGATGGTGATCTTGCCACGGCCCACGTATTGCGCGATGCGCGACATCGCCGTGCCATCGGAAGTGTGCCGGTCGTACCACTTCGGCTTGCGCTGGAAATGCACTTCAAACAGGCGCTTCTTGCCGTCGTTCAGGAAATAACGCCCGTCCTCGCCGCGAATATTGAAATGCGATTTCGGGTCATAGACCACGTTGAAACTGTAGCCGCTCGGGTCGCGGAAAGACTGAGGCAGTTTCGTGACCGTATGCACGTTGTGGTTCATATTGAAACACCCGTGCACCTGCTCCAGATACTGGCCGTAATCCAGCGCCTTCAAGACGGCCCTGTCGATGGCGATACCATCGTTGAACAGCCTTTCGGACAGATCGATATTGCTGAACAGCTTTTCGCGTGTCAGCGGCCTTGGCGCAAACCCTTCGACAACAGCATTCATTGGTTTTCTCCCTCATACGCGATACAAAGACAGCGGCGGGCGGACAGTGCCCCGGCGCTTCCGGACGGACGGCTCGAACCGGCTTATCAGCAAATCGCGCGCCACAAATGTTTTTCTTGTGCGGACAATGCCTTGGCGTTTTGGGAGGGTGAGCGGCGCTGTTTTTTCAGCAGGCGGATTGCTGCGAAACCAGCAGTCTTGCGGTTTTCGCAACAGGGGCGGATTTCACTCGTATTTCGCTGCGATCGGCATCCGCCGTCCGCTGCCGAATGCGTGCGTCCGCAAGCGCAGGATTGGCGGAGCCTGGCGGCGCTTGTATTCGCTTTTCCAGATCATCCGCCGCACGCGCGCGATCAACGCCAGGCCGCCTTCCGTTTCGGCCAACTTCGCATAATCGGCCTTGACGGCGTCGCGCTCGTCGGTGCTCAGACGTTCGCCTTCGATCAGGAATTTCAGGATCGTGTCCAGCACCGGGTAAGGCGGCAGGCTGTCCGTGTCTTTCTGGCCGGGCGCAAGCTCGGCCGAAGGCGGTTTTTCGATGATGGCTTCGGGAATCAGTTCGCGCTCGCCGGTTTCATTGATGTGGCGGGCAAGGGCGAAGACTTCCGTTTTGTAGAGATCGCCGATGAGTCCCAGCCCGCCGTTGGTGTCGCCGTAGAGCGTGCAGTAGCCGACGGAAATCTCGCTCTTGTTGCCAGTGGTGAGAAGCAAGGCACCGAACTGGTTGGAATAGGCCATGAGTATGGTGCCGCGCACGCGGGCTTGCAGGTTTTCTTGTGCCACGCCTTCGAGCGGCTCGCCGAAGGCGGCTCCGAAGCCTTGCTCGTAGCTGGCGACGATGTCGTGGATGGGATGCTCGAAAAGTTTGATGCCGAGATTGCGGCACAGCGAGAGGGAGTCGTCGATGCTGCCCGCGCTGGAGAAGCGGGAAGGGAGCGTGACGGCGACGACGTTTTCCGGCCCGAGGGCTTCGACGGCGAGGGCCAGCGTGAGCGCGCTGTCGATGCCGCCGGAGGAGCCGACGACGACTTTGCCGAAACCGCAGCGGCGGGCATAGTCGGAGAGGCCGAGCACGATCTGGCGGCGGTAGAACGCCATGACGGGCAGCCCGGCGGCAGGGACGGGCGCGACAAGCATCTTGCCTTCCCGGCAGGAAAATTCACCGTCCCGGAATTGCAGGGTGACGACTTCTTCCGTGAAGCGCGAGGCTTCAAAGACGACGTCCGCTTTCGGCGTGACGGCGAAGGATGCGCCATCGAAAACCAGTTGATCGTGTCCGCCGATCTGGTTGACGTAGATCATCGGCAGCTTGTGACGGCGGCTCGCGGCGGTGAATACGGCATGGCGTTCTTCGCGTTTGCCGATGCTGGAAGGGCTGGCGTTGATCGTGACCACGAGATCGGGATTGGCCGCCGCGAGCCGGGCGAGCGGGTTGACGGGGTAGTGCTCGCCCGTGTCGTTCCAGGCATCCTCGCAGACGAGAAAGGCGATTTTCACGCCGCCGATTTCCAGGATGCGCGCCACATCCGGCCCCGGCTCGAAATACCGCCGTTCGTCGAAAACGCCATAGGTCGGCAAGAGTTGCTTGGCGTAATCGAGGACGATTTTTCCATCCTTGACGGCGAGCAGGCTGTTTTCCAGCGCCTTGCCCGGCCCTTGTCTGCGGGTAGGCGTGCCCACAACCCAGTAAAGGTCGGGCGTGAGGCGGCTCGCGTCGATAAGCCCCGCCAGCGACACATCGACGCGGAGGAGGAAATCCGGCTCGTCGAGCAGGTCGTCAGGAGGATAGCCGGTCAGGGCGAGTTCGGAAAAGACGACGACTTGCGCGCCCGCCGCGGCGGCTTTTTGGGCGGCGGCGGTCATCCGGGCGATGTTCCCGGCAAAGTCGCCGATGGTGAGATTGAGCTGGGCAAGGGAAAGGGTGAGCATGGGGTTCATTTTTTGCTTTTCTCCATGAGATGGATGGCGGCAATGTGCCGTTGGATTGTCCCTAGCACGCCCCCGGGAAAATCAAGGACTGGTGCCCCGGAGAGGACTTGAACCTCCAAGCCTTGCGGCACTTGATCCTAAGTCAAGCGTGTCTACCAGTTTCACCACCGGGGCGGGTCTGCGGATTCTAGCCGTTCAGCCTCCCTCATCCAAGCATTCGCGGTTTCGATTGCCAGAAAACACCGAACAAGCGCCATTGCGAGGCTTGATACGCTGTGACGGCCAATGCGAGTCGCGGATTGCCGCGCTTCGCTCGCAATGACGAAGGTTTTGAGCATTGCAGCAAAGGTTGGAGGCATTGCAATACCATCCATACTCGTCATTGCGAGACGCACAGCGCCGTGGCAATCCAGCACGTCCCATTCGACACGCGGCACCGCTAGCTTGAACCGCCGCATGGATTGCCGCGGGCCTTCGGCCCTCGCAATGACGGGGCGGGAGATTCGTCATTGCGAGGCGCGAAGCGCCGTGGCAATCCATGTGCCCGCGATTCCCGCAACACCGCCTGTCAGTACGGATAGTCGCCGCCGTGTGGATTGCCGCGGGCCTTCGGCCCTCGCAATGACGGGGCGGGAAATTCGTCATTGCGAGGCGCGAAGCGCCGTGGCAATCCATACGCCATACGGGATTGCACGCCTCGTTCACTATGACGATAGACTTGACCGGCGTTTTCCTGGATGTTTTGGGCCGGGAGGAATCGGAGCGGATGCTCCCTGGTCGCTGACCAAGCAAGCAGTGCGCCAGATCGCCGTGTCCGGCGAAACCGGGTTTCCCCACACAACGAACACATGAAACAGGCGGGGCGCGGCGGCTCCGTTATCGGGCGGATGCCCGGAAGCAGCGCACGGCATGCCCTTCGCCCAGATCCTGTGCCGCCGGGTAGCTTTCGCGGCAAATGCCGTCCGCCAGCGGGCAGCGCGGATGGAAGTGGCAGCCCGCCGGTTGCGCGAGCTGCGAAGGCAGTTCCGCCAGCACGCCGGGTTTCTCTTTCGTCGTGCCGTCGTCGTCCCCCTCCGGCCCGGCATCGACGCGGGGCACGGCGGCGAGCAGCATCCGGGTATAGGGGTGTCCGGGGGTTTCCAGCACCCGCGCCGCCGGGCCTTGTTCGACGATGCGGCCAAGGTACATCACTGCCACGTCATCGGCCATGTAGCGCACGACGGCAAGGTTGTGGGTAATGAAAAGGTAGGCCAGCCCCCGCTCCTGCTGTAGTTCGCACATCAGGTTGAGCAATTGCGCCTGCACCGATACGTCGAGCGCGCTCGTCGGCTCGTCGCAGACGATGATGCGGGGCGAAACGGCCAGCGCGCGGGCGATGGCGATGCGTTGACGCTGGCCGCCGGAGAATTCGTGCGGATAGCGCCAGCGCATCGCGGGCGTGAGGCCGATGCGTTCGAGCAGCCCATCCACGATGCGCTGGCGCGAGGCCGCATCGCCGCCGACTCCCAGGCTCACCATGCCTTCTTCGAGGATTTCCCCGACACACAGGCGCGGGTTGAGGGAGGCAAAGGGATCCTGGAATACCATTTGCACCGCGCGCCGCATGCCGCGCACGGCAGCGCGGTCGCGCGACCGCAGCGGCGAGCCGTCGAAGTGCACGGTGCCGCCCGTGATGGGGGTCAATTGCAGGATGGCGCGCCCCACCGTGGTCTTGCCGCAACCGGATTCGCCGACCAGGGCAAGCGTCCGCCCCGCCGCCAGGCGCAGCCCGACGCCGTCGACCGCCCGCACCCAATCCACCGTGCGCCGCAACAGCCCCTTTTTCACGGGAAAGTGAACGGCAAGGTCGCGGACTTCGAGCATCGGGGCGGCGGCGGGCCGGTATGTCGCCGCCGCGCCGGTAGCGAAGCGTTGCCGGATTTGCACTTCGCCGCCGCCGTCGTAGAGGTGGCAGCGCACGCGCCGCTCGCCCACGCCGTGCCAGCCGGGCGCTTCGGTTTGGCAGCGCCCGGTTGCGCGCGGGCAGCGCGGCGCGAAACGACAGCCGGGGAAATGTCCGTCGAGCGACGGCACGCCACCCGGCAAGGCGGCGAGCATGTGCCCGCGCGCCGCGCCATCGGGCAGCGCGGCGAAAAGCCGTTGCGCATAGGGGTGCAGGGGCGCGGCGAAGAATTCTTCGCGCCGTCCGCTTTCGATCAGTTCCCCGGCATAGAGCAGGCCGATGCGGTGGGCGACGCGCGCGACGACGCCGAGATCGTGGGTTATCAGCAACATCGCCATGCCGCGCTCGGCCTGGAGGCGGGCGAGCAGGTCGAGCACCTGCGCCTGGATGGTGACGTCGAGCGCCGTGGTCGGTTCGTCGGCGATCAGCAGATCCGGCTCGCCGGCAAGCGCCATGGCGATCATGACCCGTTGTTTCATGCCGCCGGAGAACTGGAAGGGATAGTCGTCGAGCCGCGCCGCGGCGGACGGGATGCCGACCGCTTCGAGCAGCCGCCGCGCCTCGGCCCGGGCCGCCGTGCCCGCGAGGCCGCGATGCAGCGCCAGCGCCTCGCCGATCTGCACCGCGACCGTCATCACGGGGTTGAGACTGGTGGCGGGTTCCTGGAAGATCATGCCGATGCGCCCGCCGCGCACTTCGCGCATTCCCGCTTCGGGCAGGGCCAGCAGGTCGTCGCCGCCCAAGCGCACCCGTCCGGCCATGATGCGCGCCGCGCCGGGCAGCAGGCGGGCAATGGCTAGGGCCGTCATCGACTTGCCGCAGCCCGATTCACCCAACAGCGCGAATGTTTCTCCCGCCGCGATCGACAGCCCGACGCCATCGACCGGACGCACGAGGCCCGCCGCGCCGCGAATCTCTACCGTGAGTTTCTCGACTTCGAGCAGGGCGGCTGGCGCGCGCGTCGTCCCGGCCATGGCCCGTTTCCTCTACCCGCACATCGTCCGGGCCGAAAAGGGAAAACGGCTCAATGAAGGCTCCGGCTGCCGTCGTCGTGATGGCCGTTGCCATGGTCGTGAACATGACCGTGAGCGATTTCTTCCGCCGTGGCGTCGCGCACACCGGCGACGACCAGATCGAAAACCAGGGCCATGCCCGCAAGCGGGTGATTGCCGTCGACGACGACTTTGTCGTCGGCAATCTCGGTGATGTGGAAGATTTCCTCGCCCGCGTCGCTGACCCGCTCGAAAGCCATGCCGACTTCGGCATTTTCCGGGAAAAGCTCGGCATCTTCGACCGCCACCAGCTTTTCGTCGTAATCGCCGAAAGCGTCCTGCGGCTGCAATTTGATCCGGAGCGTGTCGCCGACTTTTTTGCCGTGCAGGGCTTCTTCCAGCTTGGGGAAAATGCCGTCATATCCGCCGTGCAGGTAGACGAGGGGCTGTCGACCTTCGTCGACCACGGTGCCATCAGCGTCGGTGACGGTATAGTCAAGCGTAACGACGCAATTCTTGGCGATTTCATTTGGCATGGTTGAAACTGTCCTTGTAGCGGCAAACTGCCGACCATAACGCACGCGCGCGTTCGATTCAAGGGGAATTTGCGCTTGCCGCCGCCATTGCATCCCGGAAACCGGGCCGCGGAGGGACGAAAACAGGATTCAGTACCTATCGGGATTGGGGAAAAAACATCAGCCATGTATATATTTACAAATATCCCTGAAATATACTTGCGGATACTACTTACTACTACGGAGCGTTTCCATGAGATCGCCCACGCCCCCCCGTCTGACCACCCGCCAACAAGAGATCCTGGATTTCATCGCCCACACCGTCACGCTCGAAGGCCGTCCGCCCACGCGCACCGAGATTTGTGGCGCTTTCGGTTTCCGCTCGCCCAATGCCGCCGAAGGCCATCTGCGCGCCCTTGCCGCCAAGGGGGTCATCAAGATCGACGAAGGGCTTGCGCGCGGCATCCGCCTCCCCGAACCGCCGGGGCTGCCCATCGTTGGCCGCGTTGCCGCGGGCAGTCCGCTCCTGGCGGTCGGGCACATCGAGAAGCGCCTCCAGATTCCTCCCGACCTGTTTTTCCCGCGCGCCGATTATTTGTTGCGCGTGTGTGGCATGAGCATGCGCGACGCAGGCATCCTGGACGGCGATCTTCTCGCCGTCCATCGCGCCGCCGAAGCGCGCGATGGACAGATTGTCGTCGCCCGCATCGAAAACGAAATCACCGTCAAAATCCTGCGCCGCCGTGGTCACGAAATGGCACTGCTTCCCGCCAATCCCGATTTTTCGCCCATCGCCGTCGATCCCCGCAGCCAGTCGCTGACCATCGAAGGCGTGATGGTGGGGCTGATCCGTCAGGATTGAATCGTGCGCCGCCGCACGCCGAGGGTTCTCATCCCTCGTACCTGACCCTGACGATTTCCACTTCCCGCACGCCCGCCGGACTGGCGAAGCGCACCACATCGCCTTCGCGCGTCTTGAGCAGGGCACGGGCGAGCGGCGACACCCAGCTTATCTTGCCCGCGCCCGCATCGGCTTCGTCGATGCCGACGATTTGCCAGTCCTGCCGGGCGGCATCGGCATCGTCGGCATCGCAGATCGTCACCGTGGCCCCGAAAAACACCTGATCGCAGCCCTGCCGCGCCTGGGGATCGACGACTTCGGCGTTGTCGATGCGTTTGCCCAGGAAACGGAGGCGGCGGTCGATTTCGCGCAGACGCTTCTTGCCGTAGATATAATCGCCGTTTTCCGAGCGGTCGCCATTCCCGGCGGCCCACGAAACGACCTCCACGATCCTGGGACGCTCAATACGCAGAAGATGATCGAGTTCCTCGCGCAATGCCCGATAGCCGCGCGGCGTCATGTAGTTCTTGCTGCCCGGCGGCAGGCGCGACTGGGGGGAAAGCACCTCCTCCTCGTCATCGTTTTCGGATTCCCTGACAAAAGCCTTGTTCATGATTCATTCCGCCATGAGTGCCCTGTTGCTCCGGATTTTACCGGGGCGGCGATTGTTTTCCTTCCCGTGGACACATACCATAGCCACGGGGGAGTCCACCCGTCGATATGCCTGAGGCTACGATGAACGACGATATTTTCGATACAGCGGCGACACTGCGCGAGCGTCTCGCCCGTTTGCATGATGAACACCGCGATCTCGACGACGCCATTGCCCGTCTGGACGAATCTTCGAGCAGCGACGAATTGCTCGTCAGACGAATGAAGAAACGAAAACTTGCCCTGAAAGATCGCATCAGCGTACTGGAACGCCTGCTCGAACCCGACGACATGGCCTGAAACGGCCTCGTACCGCATTGCCTGTCCGTCCAGGGAATGCGGCGCGAGCGTCATCGCGGCACCCTGCCCACTGTTTCAAGCGGGGCGCTGTCGTTTCGTCGCGGCGCAAAAAGACCGGCCCGGGAGATTTACCTCCTGGGCCGGTTGGAACCCTTGATTACGCATCAAACGCTGCTAAAAAGGCGTCGATGTCCAAGGGAGGCGGTGGGCAAACCGCCTTGGGAGGGAGTCTCGCTTTTTCTTGTAATTGGGGTTGAGGGTATTCGACCGGCTGCTGTGTCGCAGGGCTGTCCGGCGGGTCGCCGCGTCTGCCATTTTCCATGTCGATGACGATCATTTTTCGCTCTCCGTCATATCCGGCTGGTTTCTCCACGACCATTTCTACGGTCTATGCAGCCAAGGCTTGAGGACGCGGCGTAGCGACGGCGCGTATTTCGTCACGGCGGCAGGCAGGCTGTCACAAACCTTGCGCGCAGAGCCATTCCTCGATACGCACGGCGACGTTTTCCCAGCCGCGTTCGAGCATCATGCCGTGGCCCATTCCGGCAAAGATTTCCGGCCGGGTGCCGTAGGTGTTCGCGGTCATGTACACCTGGCTGGGCGGCACCAGGCGGTCGTACTCCGCACCGAGGATCAGCATCGGCGCTTTGTAGGCTTTGCCGGGATGGGGCAGGTTGTAGAGGGTCATGTCCCAGAGCGCGCGATGGGATTCGGGTTGGGACAGGCTCAGGTAGTGCCGGAGTTTTTCGGTGGAGACGGGTTGGTGGAAAAGCGACTCGCGCAGGCTGTCGAGGCCGGGTTCGCCGCCGCCCATGACGCTGTTGAGGTCGAACAGCAGGTGCGGGGCGCTGAACAGCATGCCGAGCGCCGAGCTTATCAGGCCCTGCGGCGGCACCGAGGCCATCAGTACGACGGCCGGGGAGGCCGCCTGTTCCAGATATTTCTGCACCACCATGCCGCCCATGGAGTGGCCGACCAGCACCGGCGACGAGGGCAAGGTGGCGACGACTTCGGCGATGTCGGCCACGTAGTTGTCGAGGCTCAGGTGATCGAGATCGACACGGCCCCGGCTGTTGCCGTGGCCGGTCAGCGAAAGCGCGTAGACGTCCCATCCCCGCTTGGCGAACCAGGGCAGGAAGTGTTCTTCCCAACACCAGGCCGCGACGAAGGCACCGTGGACGAAGAGGATCGGCGTGCGGTGCGCGCCGCCGACGGAAGGATGGGCAATGATTTCAAGGGATGTCGGGATTTGCGCGGCAGCTTTTGCGGTGTTCATTGTTTTGTGTTTTGGGGAGAAGAAGGAGTCGAGGATACATGGGGTCTGTCGGCCGCCGCACAAGCTTGCAGGTGCGCACGCACGGCGGCGACCCGTGCGGCGTGAAGGCGAGCGGGAATCTGTTCGCGTTCGGCGGTGGCGCGGGCCAGCGCACCGGCGTCGACGCCGAGAAAGGCTTCCAGCGCATGCGCCCATGTTGCGGCGGGCGGCCAGGGGGAAGGCCAGTTTCCTCCCCGGCCAAAATAATCGCAAGCCGAGGCTTCGAGCAATGCGTGGAAACGCGCTGGCCGTCGTGCGGCGTCGCAACGTTCCAGGATGTCGACCACGGTACCGGGGCGCAGTGCGTCGATGTGGCCGAAATGTCCATGTTCGCGGGCGAAGAGCGTGGCGAATTCGCGGCAGTGGGCGGGGGTTCGCAGCCGTTTCGAGACGTGTTCGGCCAGATGTGCGCTACGGGATTCGTGCTTGTAGTGATGCGGCAGGATGTCGGCGGGGGTTTCGCCCTTGCCGAGATCGTGCAGCAGACAGGCCCAACGTATTTCGAGCGGATGCCCGGCGCGGGCGGCGTGGTCGACGACCAGCATCGTGTGTTCGCCGCTGTCGACCTCCGGGTGGTACTGCGGCGGCTGCGGCACGCCGAACAGCCGGTCGAGTTCGGGAAGAATGACGGCCAGCGCGCCGCATTCGCGCAGGACGCGGAACATCCGCGAAGGCCGCGCTTCCATGAGTCCGCGCGCCAGTTCTTTCCATGTCCGTTCGGGCACGAGGTGGCCGAGTTCGCCGTCGGCGCTCATTTGTTGCATGAGCGCCAGGGTTTCCGGCGCGAGGCTGAAATCGGGCAGCCGGGCGGCGAAGCGCGCCACGCGCAGGACGCGCAGGGGGTCTTCGGCGAAGGCCGGGCCGATGTGGCGGAAAACCCTGGCTTCGAGGTCGCGCAGGCCGCCATGGGGGTCGATGAGGGTGCCGTCGGCATCGCGGGCGATGGCGTTGATGGAAAGGTCGCGCCGCAGCAGATCGTCTTCCAGCGTCACATCGGGCGAGGCATGACAGACAAAACCGGCGTAGCCGTGTCCGCTCTTGCGCTCGGTGCGGGCGAGCGCGTATTCCTCGTGCGTTTCCGGATGCAGGAATACCGGGAAATCCCGTCCCACCGGGCGAAAACCGCGCGCGATCATGGCTTCGGGCGTCTCGCCCACCACGACCCAGTCCCGATCCTTGACCGGCAGCCCGAGCAGGGCGTCGCGTACCGCGCCGCCGACGACGTATGCGCGCATGGCGTTCAGTTCAGTTTCGGCGGTATCGTGCCGAGCCGTGCCTTGAGCGATTGCGGCCTGCCTTCGATCAGGGCGGCGTAGATTGCCGTATTGGCCATGACGTGCTTGACGTAATCGCGGGTTTCGTCGAACGGGATGGTTTCGGCGTAGACGGCCCCTTCGAGCGGGCGGTTGTCGCGCCAGCGCCGCGCCCGGCTCGGGCCGGCGTTGTAGCCCGCCGCCGCGAGCACGGCGTTGTCTTCGAGTTCGTCGAGGATGATGCGCATGTATCCGGTGCCGAGTTCGACATTCATTTCGGGGTCCCGCAACAGGCCGGGGTGGTAATACAGCCCGAGCTTTTTCGCTACCCACTTGCCGGTGGCGGGCATGACCTGCATCAAGCCCTGCGCGCCGGAAGCGGAGCGGGACGGGATGATGAAGCGGCTTTCCTGCCGCATCACGCCGTACACCCAACTGATGTCGAGGTTCTTGGCGACGGCGTGCGGCTCGATGATTTCGCGGAAGGGCGTGAGGAAGCGCAGTTCCCAGGCTCCGGCGGGGTTGGCGAGTTCCGCCGAGGTGATGGCGCGGTCGTAGAGGTGGTTGTTCAGGGCCAGTTGCGCCGCGGCAAGGCGGAACGCCTCGTCGCGCCCGCGAAGCGACCAGTTCCATTCCCGCACGGCTTCGAGGCGCAGGTCGAGCCGGAAAAGCGCAAGCGCGCGTTGCAGGCCGGGATGTTTGTCGACGTTCGGCCCCGCGACGACGGGCGCGGCGGCGGCGGGGAGGCTTTCCGCTTCGCCGCCGTTGTCTTCGCCATCGGCATTTCCTTCCGCGCCTTCCGCCGCATCGCCATCGAGGGCCGCATTGCTGGCGACCGGCTCTCCGAGGCGGGATACGGTGGGCGCGGCATGCGCCGCGCGCGGATCGAACGGCTGGCCGAGTTCCTCATTGGCGAGAATTCCGTAGAAATCCGGCACGCTGGCGATGCGCCGGAACGCCTTGTCGGCCTCGTCCGGTTTGCGCAGGGCCTTCAGCGCGCGGCCACGCCAATAGACCCACTCGGGCATCGCGCGTTCTTCGGTGTTCAGCTTGTCGATTGCCGCGAGCACGGCCTGCCAGTCGCCGTCGCGCAAGGCCACGCGCACGCGCCACGCGCGTTGTGCCGCGCTCATCGGCGTTGCGCCCGCATTGCGATACCAGGCGGCGGCTTCCGGCTTCTGCGCCTGGGCGGCGCGCAAGGCCAGCACGGCCCAGCCATGGGCGCGCTCGCTGGCGGTCAGCCGCTTGGATATGCGCACAAACCGGGCATGGGCGGCATCGACATCGTCGCGCGCCAGCCGGGCGATCGCGGCCAACGCCAATTCGCGCCCCGCGCGGCTGGCGGCGAACTTGGCGGGCAGGCGGGTGAGATAACGCTTTGGCCCGCGCATGGCCTGGTCGAAAGCCTTGAGCCTGTCACCGGCGAGCCAGCCCAGGACGTTGCGCGCGCGCGACGGCGAACGGGTATCGACCCGGCGGCGGAAAAGCTGCCAGACATCTTCGTTGCTCACCTTCCCGCGTTCCATGGCGGCACGCAATACGGGCGTGCAGGCGGCATCCGCCAGCGTGAGCGACTGCCAGCTTGCGGCCACTTCGTCGAGAACCTTCCGGTCGCCGTCCGCCAGGCGGCTGTTCCATGCCAGACAGCGCAATTCGCTGTCCGGCTTCTGTAGCCCGGCGTAGACCTGGAGAAAACGCGCCGTCTCGCCATTCTTGGCCAGCCTGCGCAGCCAGTCGATGCGCAGGCGCTCGGCGAGCTGCGTGCCCGCCTCGTCCCGGAGGAATTGCTCCAGTTCCTCCGGCGACGGGGCCATCGGCCTTGCCAGTCCGTTGTAAAGCAGCCAGTAGCGGACGTAGCTGTCCAGCGGATGGCCGTCGATTTCGCTGGCAAGCTGTTCGAGCGTATCCCTGTCGCCCTTGCGCACGGCATCGCGGGCGGCGAGAAAGCGGGATTCGCCCAGGGCATAGGCGTCGCGCCCCTGGGCCTGCGCGATGGCGGCGGCGAAGAGCCAGGCCAGGAAAAAGCCGCCCGCGGCGCGGATGGTATTGCGGATAACTTTTTTCTTATCCATTTTTCAAATCCCCATGGGTGAGTGTCGGCCAACGGCATGAAACGTCCGAAAATATCACAGCCCGAAGGTCAAAACGGTTTATTTGACCGCTCGCGGATGGGGGCTTGCTTTTTGGCGCTTCTGGCGATCCGTTGTTGCGCGGCGCGAAGGGGCGCGGCGATTCATCCATGGGAGAAGGGGCGGGTTTGAAATTCCACCCCCTCCCACACTGTTCATTGTGTCCGTGTATACGTGCCGAATCCCGGCAATCGACTATGGCATAATCCCTTCTTCCTGCTCCCAATGTAATCATTTCCAGCGCCGTTACCGCCATGTCCAATTTTCAAAACCTCTGTGTTCTCGCCGCCGAAATCGTCGGGGGCGACCGGCTTGCCGAGCGGCTCGGAGAAGCCGAAACCGCCCGCGCCGTGGAACGTTGCCTGAATCGCGTCGATCTCGCCATCGGCGGCAGCGGCGGCGAAATCATCGTCCGCGATGCCGCTACGGTCATTGCGACTTTCGGACAATGCGACGATGGCGTCATGGCGATCTGCGAGGCCATCGACCGGGTGCGCAAACTGCCGCCCGTGAGCGGTGCCCAGATGGAAATCCGGGCAGGCATCCATTACGGTGCCGTCAAGAACGATTGGGGCGAAGGCGTGGAAGACGCGCGCCGGATACTCCAGGTTTGTGCCGCGGGCTACGCCCTGGCAAGTTCCGCCGTGGTCGCCGAGTTGAGCGCGTCGGTACGGAATTTCGCCAGCGCCGAGTCCTTTCACGACAGTATTCACGCGCTGCCGTGGCCGGTTTTCAGGGTCGGCAGCCAAAACGGCATATCGGTTCCCCCGCAAGCGCACGTACAACCCGCTTCGCCCCCTGCTGTTTCGTCCCTCCCAGACTCGCGCCCTGCCCACCCGGAGATTTCGCCCAAAACGTCGCTGCAAGCCCCGCCCGGGCCGTGCCTGCGTCTGCTCCACCAGCAAAAGACGATATTCGTCGGGGAAAACCGTCCCGTCGTTCTGATCGGACGCGAGCTTGGAAACGATATTGTCATCGACGATCCACGTGCCTCGCGCCAGCACGCACGCATCGAGCGGCGACGCACCGGCTTCGTGCTGATCGACCAGAGCACCAACGGTTGCTTCGTGACGCTCGACGGACAGGAAGAACGCTGCATCAAGGGCAATGAATATTCCATTTCCGCCGCCGGTCGGATCGGCTGTGGCTTTTCCTCGCAGGAGTTCGAGGACGATCTCGTATTTTTTGAAATTGCCCAAGAAAACGCCCATTGAATCACCCGCCATTGCAGGCGAAGCGCCGTGGCGGTTTCAGCGCACCAGCGAAACCCCGACCCTGATCTGCGGATGGCGCGATTCCTTGTATTCGAGCAAGGTTTGCCCGTATCCGTTGAAATACTGCACATGAACGAAGGTGCCGACGCCCGAGAAGATGCTCGCCCGCAGCGGGTAGGACAAATCGAACTGGGTGCTGCCGACGCCCGCGGTGCCGCGGCGCAGGATGGCGGTGAGCATCAGCGCGGAGTCGCGCCCGATGCGCAGGCCAAGCTGGCCGTAGCCGCGGTAACGGGCGATGTCGGGGTTGTCGCTCTTGTCCATGTAGCGCCATATCTTCGGCTCGATGCCGATGTAGGTTCTGCCGTCGGGCAGGTAGTGGCGCAGGTCGGCACGCACGATCCAGGTGTCGATGCTGCGGGAGTCCGGGCCGTCGCGGCCATTGGATTCGTGCTCGTAACCGCCCGCCAGCGCCAGGGAGTCGCCAAGGGGCGGGTCGACGGTTTTCCACTGGAAAAACAGCGAGGGACGAAAGCTGGTGTCGCGGAAGGGTTTGGATTCGGATTCGAGATCCCACATCGCAGTCTGGGTGAAGGCGAAGTAAAGCCCTTTTGTCACCGGCAGGTTCTTGCCGACCGCGCCCTGGGCATCGAACAGGCGATAGCGGAAGCTGAGCTGGTAGCGCGCCGAGCGGGGATGCGTACCGCCGAATACGATGTACATGGGTTCGTGGAAGCTCAGCGCCGTCGATTCGATGAGGGTGTTGGCCGCGTCGGCAGGCGCGATGAGGTTGGCCTCGGCAGTCTGCACGCTGGCGGTGTTGTCTTCGGTTTGCGCGTCGTCGGACAGGGCACGCGCGGGAAGCATCGGCGTCGTCCTGAAGAGCAGGCGGGCACCGGCGGCATCGGTCAGCGTCAGTTCGTTGACGCCCACGGCTTCGATGGGCCAGCGCCCGAAATAACGTTGTCTCGACGGGCCGGGTTTGCCGATCGCCGTCAGTTCCAGCGCCACGCGCAGGCATTTGCCGGGCAGTTCGACCGATGCGGATAGATTGGGCGGCCAGCCCGCTTCGCCCGGCTCGCCGCTGACGATGACCTCGAAACTCTGTCCGGGCGAGACGTTCGGGACAGGCGCGGCCAGCAGCCAGTCCGCCGCGTGCGCGGGCAGCGCCGGGGTCTTTTCGTCTCTCCCGTCATCGGGCGCGCAGTGCGCTTCCTCCGCGTGCACGGGCACCGTCGCCGCCAGCAGCAGCGCCGGGAGGATGGCGCGCAGGATGAAATTCTTTTCGAGTATTGGCATGATCTGCCCGTCAAACGGTTTTCCGGCGTCCGATCTTACGCATTCCGGTATGGCTGTTGGGAAAATCGTGGCGGGAGGCGGTATTGTTACGGCCAGACGATGCCGTGTCGCGCACCGGGGTGGGGCATAATCGCGTTCGTTCTGTTGCCGGGGTCGATCATGTCCGAATCCCTCTCCGTGCTGTGTCAATATTTGCTGCCCAAACGCCTGCTGACATCCCTGGCAGGCAAACTCGCGTCCTGGCGGGGCGGGGCGGTCACGACGGCGGCGATTTCCGCGTTTGCGCGCCGTTATGGCGTCGATATGAATGAGGCCGCCGAGCCGGATTTGCGCGCCTATGCCTGTTTCAACGATTTTTTTACCCGCGCCTTGCGTCCGGGGCTGCGGCCGCTTGCCGATGCGGGTCTCGTCTGTCCGGTCGATGGCGCGGTCAGTGAGTTCGGCGCTATCGCGGGCGGGCAGATTTTCCAGGCCAAGGGACATCACTATTCCACGCTGGCCCTGGTCGGCGGCGATGCCGAACTGGCGGCGCGCTTTGAAAACGGCAGTTTCGCTACCCTTTATCTGAGTCCGCGCGATTACCACCGCATCCATATGCCTTGCGCCGGGCGTCTCGTCCGCATGATCCATGTGCCGGGCAGCCTGTTTTCGGTGAATTCGCTCATGGCGCGGCGGGTGCCGGGTTTGTTCGCCCGCAATGAACGGGTGGTGTGCGTGTTCGAGTCGGCGCTGGGGCCGTTCGCGCTCGTGCTCGTCGGCGCAACAATCGTCGGCAGCGTGGCGACCGTCTGGCATGGGGTGGTGACGCCGCCGCGCCATCGCCGTCAAAGCATCTGGCAATACGAGGAAACGGGCGTCGAACTGGCGCAGGGCGCGGAAATGGGGCGCTTCCTGCTCGGCTCGACCGTGGTGGCGCTTTTCGCGCGTCCGGTGCTGCGTTTCGCGCCGGAGTGGGTGCCGGGGCGGCCCGTGCGCATGGGCGAGGCGATGGGAAGCCTCGGCACGGCCTGACGCGGCGGCGGGGCGATGACGCCGCTACCGTCCGCGTTCGAGCCGTTCGATGCGTTTGCCTGCCCGCTCGACGGCATCGCGTTGATCGAGGCGTCGGCGGGTACCGGCAAGACCTGGAATATCTGCGGCCTTTATCTGCGGCAGTTGCTCGAAAAAGACCTGCCGGTGAGCCGCCTGCTGGTCGTGACTTTTACGCGCGCCGCCACGGCGGAGCTTTCCGCCCGCATCCGGGAGCGCATCGTCGCCGTTTTGCGGGTGCTCGAAGGCGGCGGTGTCGGCGGCGATCCTTTCATTGACGCCCTGCTCGGCGCGGCGCGGCGGGCCGGGGTGGATGAATCCGCCATGTGCCGACGCCTGCGGGGGGCACTGGCGACGTTCGATGAAGCCGCGATTTTCACGATCCACGGATTCTGCCAGCGCGCGCTGGTCGATACGCCCTTTGCCGCAGGGCTGCCTTATGCGCTTGAGGTGAGCGAGGACGATGGCGACCTGCGTCTCGAAACCACGCAGGATTTCTGGCGGCGCGAGATTTCGGGCATCGACGGGGCGCTGGCCGGGCATTTGCTGGTGTGCCGCGACAGCCCCGAACGTTGGGCGCAGTGGCTCAAGGAAGCGCAGGCGCGTCCCTTGGCGTGGGTGTTGTGGGACGAGGAGGATGTCGACGAGGCGGGCGAAGGCGACCTCGGCGCGCTTTCGGCGGCACTGGACGGTTGTTATGACGAAGCCCGTCGCCTCTGGGGCGATGGTGCCGATGTCCGGCGGGCGATGGATGGCGCTACGGGTCTCCACAAGGGAATCTACAAGCCCGAGGCGATTGATACGGCCTTCCAGTCCTGGGCGGCCTGGCTAGCGGCACGTGATGCGCGTGCCGAATCCGGCGCTGGCGAGGGCAACAAACTCGACCTTCTCGGCGGCGCAAAGCTCGCGGCCAGGACGAACAAAGGGAAAGCCCCCCCCAAACACCCCTTTTTCACCGCCGCGCAAAAGCTGCTGGATGTGCGCCAAGGCTTCGATGCGGCGCTGGCGCGCGGACGGATGCGCCTGTTGCGCCGCTTCGTCGAAGAAGCCGGTGCCGAATTGCGCCGCCGCAAGCAGCACGAGCGCCGCGCCGCGTTCGACGACATCCTGTGGAATGCCCATGACGCCCTCGCTTCCGGTCGCCAGCCCTGGCTGGCCCGGGCATTGCACACGCGCTACCCCGTGGCGCTGATCGACGAATTCCAGGACACCGACCCGCTGCAACTGGCGATCTTCCAGCGCATTTACGATTGCGATGGCCGCCATGGCAGCCTTTTCCTCGTCGGCGATCCCAAGCAGGCCATCTACAGCTTTCGCGGCGCGGACCTCCAGACCTACCTTCGCGCGCGCGTGCTGGCCGATGCGCACTACACGCTCGACGTCAACCGCCGCTCGGCCCCGGCGCTGGTCGCGGCCTGCAATACCCTGTTCGGCGCAAACGACGCGGCCTTCATGGAAACCGGGCTGGATTTCCGGCCCGTGCGCTCGCACGACCCCTCGCAGCACCTGGACGACCGGACGCCCTCGGGCGGCGATGCCGCCTTGCGGCTGTGGCGCATCCCGCGCGGCGAAGATGCCGGAAACGCCGAAGGCGGCGACGATGATGGTGGCGATGGCGGCGGCGCGGGCGGCGAGCGTCTGCGTCGCAAAGAGGCGATTGCCCGTGCGGCGGCGGCGAGCGCGGCGGAAATTGCCCGTCTGCTCGCGGCGGGCGCGCGGGGCGACATCCGCATCGGCGAGCGTCCGCTGACGGCGGGCGATATTGCGGTGCTGGTGCGCACGCACAACGAAGGCGCGCGCATGAAAGCGGCGCTGGCGCAAAAAGGCGTGGGCAGCGTCGAACTCTCCCAAAGCAGCGTTTTCGTTTCCGGCGAGGCCGGGGAACTGGAGCAGGTCTTGCGGGCGATTGCCGAGCCGTCGCGCGAACGCCGGATCAAGGCGGCGCTGGCCACCGGGCTGATGGGGTGGGATGCCACCGCGCTGGCGCGGCTGGCGGACGACGAGAATGGGCTGGTCGGGCAGTTCGAGCGTTTCGCTGTTTGGCGCGAGGACTGGTTGCGGCGCGGCTTCGCCTTCATGGCGTGGCGCTGGATGAACGGGGACGGCGTGGCCTCGCGCCTGCTTGAGCGCGAGGACGGCGAGCGGCGGCTGACCAACCTGCTGCATCTGCTGGAGCTTTTGCAGCAGGAAGCCGGGCGCGCCTCGCCCGCCGTCCTGCTCGGGGTGCTCGCCCGCCGTCGCGCCGAGGGCGGCGGGGGCGACGATGCCCTGTTGCGGCTGGAGTCCGACCGTAATCTGGTGCGGATCGTCACCATCTACCGCGCCAAGGGCTTGCAGTACGGCATCGTGTTCTGCCCGTTTCTGTTCGACGGCTACGTCGCGGGGCAGCGCGGCGGGCCGATGCGGCTCTGGCACGACGAGGACGGCAGGCAGGTCGTGGACTGGCGCGTGGACACGGAGGACGAAGAACTCATCAAGGAAAAATTGCGGGACGAGCGCGACGCCGAAACCCTGCGGCTCATCTACGTGGCGCTGACGCGGGCCGTGCACCGCTGCTATCTCGTCACCGGCTGTTACGACAAGGGCGCACCCGGAAAAGGCGGCAACTTCAACGAGAGCGCCCACAGCCTGCTCAACTGGCTGGTGACGGGCGCGGGCATCGCGCTGGACGGCTGGCGGAAGAAGAAAGACTGGACGCCCGCCGAAGTCGACGCACGCTGGCGCGGGCTGGCCGCCGCGAGCCAGGGCGCGATCATCCTCGACGACCTTCCTTCGGGGGAAGGCGCGCGCCTGGAACCGGAGACCGCACGGCGGGCCTTTTCCGCGCCGCGTGCGCCGAAAGTGCCGGGCGGCTGGCGGCTTGGCAGCTTCAGTGCCTTGATGTCGGGCGCAACCCACGAGGACGCGGCGCGGGATCACGACGCCCGCGCCGGACTCGTCGACACCATGGCGGAGACCCTTCACGAGACTGCTGTGGATTTTCAGGAGACTGCTGTGTATCGCCAGGACACTGCTGTGGATTGTCAGGAGACTGCTGTGTATCGCCAGGACACTGCTGTGGATTGCCAAGACACTGCTGTGTATTGCCAGGAAACTGCTGTAAACGACAGCAACACCGGCGTCCCCACCGACGACATCCTGCGTTTTCCGCGCGGCCCGGTGGCGGGCGATTGCGTGCACGCCGTGTTCGAGGCCATCGACTTCACCCGGCCCGAAACCCGCGCCGCCGCCATCGACCGGGCGCTTGCCGTCCACGCGCCCGCGACGGACAGGGATACCGCGCTCCTGACGCGCATGCTGGCGAAACTCGTCGACGACGTGCTCGCCACGCCGCTCGTCGACGACCCCGGCACCCCCCTGCGGCTGGAAACCGTACCCATGGCGCGGCGCATGACCGAACTGGGCTTCTACCTGTCCGCGCCGCGCCTTGCCGCCGCCGCCCTCGGCGACTGGCTCGCCGCGCACGGCTACGACACACCGAAACTCGCCCCGCGCGATCTCGCCGGTTATCTCAAGGGCTACATCGACCTCGTATTCGAGCACGAAGGGCGCTACTGGGTGCTCGACTGGAAATCCAACCATCTCGGCGACACCCCGGCGGCCTACGCGCCCGCGGCGCTGGCGGCGGTCATGGCGCGGCATGGCTACCACCTCCAGCATCTGCTCTACACCGTCGCCCTGCACCGCCATCTCGCGGGCACGCTCCCCGGCTACGACTACGAGCGCCATTTCGGCGGCGTGCTCTACCTTTTCGTGCGCGGCACCCGGCCCGGCTGGCGTATCGACGGCGGGCAGGCCGGCGTATTCCGCCACCGCGCCGCGAAAGCGGCCATCGAATCGCTCGACGCCCTGCTGGCGGGCGGCGCGGAGCCGCGATGAGCGCGGACGCGACCCTGCTATCGCCCGCTGCCTGGCGCGATGCGCCGCAAGCCGCGCGCACTGCGCTGGCCGACGGCTTCGCCGTCCGGGTCGGGCGATGGGCACAGCGGATGAATGCGGCCCCCGCCGACATCGCCCTCCTGACCCACGCGGCGCGCGAACTGGCCCTGGCCGCCTGCGACGGGCACGTCTGCCTGCCCCTGCGGGAACTGCCCGGAACGGCTCCGGAGACCGCAAGGCGCGCCCTGCTCGCCAGCGGCGCGGCGGTCGAAGCCGACTCGCCCCAGCTGCCCGCCGCCGCCTGGCCGCTGGTCATCGACGGCGAGCGCCTCTACCTGCGCCATTTCTTCGATCTCGAAACCCGCCTCGCTGCCGCGCTCACCGCGCTGGCCGCCGCGCCGCCCGCCGATGCGGCACCGATGCAGGCCGAACGCCTGCGGGCCGTGCTCGACGCCCGCTTCCCGCCGCGCCCGGAGGCCGCCGGGCCGGACTGGCAGAAAGTCGCGGCGGCGCTCGCCTTCGAGCAACGGCTGACCATCATCAGCGGCGGCCCCGGCACCGGCAAAACCACCACCGTTGCCGCCTTCATCGCCTGCCTGCTCGAACTCGAACCGGCGTTGCGCATCGCACTGGCCGCGCCCACCGGCAAGGCCGCAACGCGGATGCGCGAAGCGCTGGCGGCGCGCGCGCACGCCTTGCCGGAGGCCGTGCGCACAAAACTGCCGGGCGAGGCCCACACCCTCCACCGCCTGCTCGGTGCCACCCCGGAGTCGGGGCACTTCCGCCACCATGCCGCCAACCCGCTCGCGCTCGACCTGCTCGTCGTCGACGAAGCCTCGATGCTCGACCTCGCGCTTGCCGCCGCCCTGCTCGACGCCTTGCCCGCGCATGCCCGGCTGATACTGCTCGGCGACAAGGATCAACTTGCCGCCGTGGAAGCCGGGGCCGTGTTCGCCGATCTTTCCGCCAATTGGCACTTCAGCGCGGCGCGGGCGGCCCGCCTTGCGGCGCTGACCGGCGCGCCGCCCGATGTGCTGACGCGGGGATCGGGCGAAGGGCCGGGCGCGGCGCTGGCCGACAGCGTGGTCTGGCTGACCGAGAGCCACCGCTTCCGCGCCGATTCCGGCATTGGCCGTCTGGCGCGCGAAATCAACGCGGGCGAAGGCGCGGCGGCGCTGGACTGGCTGGGAACCGGCGTCGACCCCGACGTGGTCTGGATCGAAGGCGAGACCGTCCGGCGTGGCGCGGACGCGGCGCGTGCCTGGCCCGCCGCCGCCGCGCTGGCGGCGATGGAAAACGGCTACGCCGCCTACTTCGCGGCGCTTCGGGAAACCCCTTCCGGCGAACCACCCTCGGCGCGTGCGGCCAGGGTGTTTGCCGCGTTCGCGCGTTTCCGCGTACTGGTGGCGGTGCACGGCGGCCCCTGCGGGCTGGCCGCGATCAACGCGCATCTTGTCGCGCACGCGCGCGCCGTGCTCGGCATCGGCCTTGCTGACGGGCCGTTCTGGGCCGGAAGGCCGGTCATCGTGCTGAAAAACGATCCTGTCACGCGGCTTTTCAATGGCGACATCGGCCTGTGCCTGCCCGACGCCGACGGCGCGGCGCGGGTCTTTTTCCCCACTACCGACGGCCTGTATCGCGCCCTGCCGCCGCAAAGACTGCCGGAACACGACACCGCCTTCGCCCTGACAGTGCACAAAAGCCAGGGGTCGGAATTCGCCGAAGTCCTGTTCCTGCTGCCCGCCCGCCCGTCGCGCGTATTGAGCCGCGAATTGCTCTACACCGCGATCACCCGCGCGACGCGGCGGGTAGTGATCGCTGCCGCCGGGCCGGTTTTCGCCGCCGCCAGCGTGGCGCGCGGAGAACGGTTCAGCGGACTGGGGGACAGACTGCGGGGAGGGGAGAAGCTGTAGTGAAACAGCCTTGAGCCTGCGTCCCTGTCGGGCATCCTGGAGCAGATCGACAAATTGAAGCCCGAAGAGAACCGCCGTCATTGCGAGGCCCGAAGGGCCGTGGCAATCCAGTAAGCCGCATGGATTGCCGCGTCGC
>JAISNX010000133.1 GCA_031276015.1 Azoarcus sp. | reverse complement strand
GGCGCGGATGGCGCTGTAGTGCTCCGTGAAGGGGTTGAGTCCCTTGAGGAATTTTTCCGCGTTGATGCCTGCCGCGTCTTCCCATCGGTGGTATGCGCGGCGCACTGCCGCGTGGACGTTGTGCCCCCACGAACCCAGTTCGCAATGCACCGGCCAGACCATATGGGTATATCGCCCGCGCGCCTCCAGCGCGCCGAGATACGCGGCGGCGCGCGGCAAGGCATCCTCCGCGCGCGGCTGGAAAACGCCTGTTCTCACATCCGCGGCGCGAATGGGCGTGAAAGGCGCGACGGGCGAGCCGTCGCCCTGCCGCCAGAATCCGGGATGCGCAATGTCGAGGCGCAGATGCGAGTCGAGCGTGACCGTGATGGCATGGATGCGCTCGCCCGCGCGGTCGATCAATGCCGCCAGGCGCAGCATGTCGGCGTGCGCGCCGGGCACGGGCAGGGCGGGACAATGGCCGTCGCATTCGGCCTCGGGCAGGTCGCAGAAATCGTTTTGCGGGTCGATGATGAGGAGATGTACGGTTTTGGGGGCCATGGTGGAATTTTTCCTGTGAAAGAGGTTGCCGCGCTGAAGTGGGCAATATTACACGCTGGCCCTGCCCGGATTTGCGCGCGGAGGAGTCGAAGCCATCGCCATTGCAGATGAAGCGATCCATGAATCGCATGGATTGCCACGGCCCTTCGGGGCGGGAGAGGACATCACGACAGGTGGTTGCGGGCATCGATGCGCCCGGCCTGCTCCCGTTTCGACACGCGCCGAACAAGTCTAGAGTCATTGCGAGACGCGCAGCGCCGTGGCAATCCATGCGCCCGTGATTCTCGCAACACCGCCCGTCAGTACGGGTAGTCGCCGTCGTGTGGATTGCCGCGGGCCTTCGCCCTCGCAATGACGGTAACTCGATCAGCACAAACCTCGGAGTGGCTTGCCTGTATCTGGCAACTTCTTCATGACAAATATCATCCGCGCCAGAACGGAAAGTCGATGGCGGGTTCTTCTCCGCACATCAGCGCCGCGAGCACGGAGGCCGAGCCGCAGGCGAGCGTCCAGCCAAGGGGGCCATGGCCGGTGTTGCACCAGAGATTGGCGTGGCGCATGTAGCCGATGATGGGCAGTCCGTCGGGCGTCGCCGGGCGCAGGCCCGCCCAGGGGGTGGCGCGTTCGCGGTCGATGGCTCCGGGCAGGCAGGTGTCCACCCAATCCAGCATGGCCGTCGTGCGCGCAGGGTCGATGCCGGTATCGTAGTCATTCAATTCTGCCGTGCCCGCGACGCGCAGGCGCTCGCCGAGCCGCGAACATACGATGCGGCGCGATTCGTCGGTGAGGCTGACTTGCGGTGCGCGCGCGGCATCGGTTACCGGCGCGGTAATCGAGTAGCCCTTGAGCGGGAAAACCGGCAAGTCTTCGCCGATCTGGCGCAACAGGCCGCGAGCATGGCTGCCGAGGCAGATGACGTAGACGTCCGCTTCGTGCACGTCCCGCTCGCCGCTGAGATGGCGCACCTCGATGCGGGTGATGCGCCCGTCGGTGGCATTTAGGCGTTCGATTTCCATGCCGTAATGGAAACGCACGCCATCATCGGCAAGGACGTCGGCCAATGCCCGGCTGAAGCGCATTGCATCGCCCGATTCGTCGGCAGGCGCGTAGAGTCCGCCCGCCAGCCGGGGCGCGAGCGTGGCGAGTGCCGGTTCGGTGTCGACACATTGCGCGGCGGTGCAGGGCCGCAATTCGATACCGAAAGGGGCCAGTTCCGCCGTTCGGGCACAGGCGCGTGTAAATGCCCGCGGCGCGAAAAACAGATGCAGGATGCCATGCGCCCGCGCGTCGTAGGCGTCTGCGATGCCTGCGAGTTCCCGCAGCCGGTGCAGTTCGGCGAGGCTGTGGGCGGCCAGCGCGGCAATGGCCGCGGTATTGCGGCGACTGCGCCAGGGCAGGCACTCGCGCAGGAAGTCGAACGCCCATTGCCATTGCGCGAGATCGGCCCGCGGGCGCAGGCGCAGGGGCGCGCCCGCGCGACCAAGCCAGCGCAGGACGGTAAACGGCGCGGCAGGGTTGGCCCAAGGTTCCGGGTGGCTTGTCGAAATCTGGCCGCCGTTGGCGAAGCTGGTTTCCTGCCCGGCTTCGCCCTGGCGCTCGATTATGCTGACGTTGAATCCGGCCTGGCGCAGATACCAGGCGGTGGTGACGCCGGTGATACCGGCACCCAGAACCATTGCATGCATGGGCGTTGGGTTGTCCGTGGAAGCCGGGTGCGTAGAAAAGGCTGACACCCAAAGGCGGCAATGATACGCCGAGTCGACAAAAACCATAAGAACTATCGAAGCTTTGATAGTCTCCGCGCGATGGAAGATTTCATTTCTCCGGATGATCGCCTCGTCCTGGAACGGCACGGCCTCGCCAGCTTCGGGGCGTTGTGGGATTTGCGCCTGCCGGGCGTCGACGCGCCCAATCTCGACCGGGGCGGATGGAGCGAGGTTTCCCGGCTGGTGCTCGAAGGCGGGACGTATTATCTCAAGCGCCAGCGCAACCACCTTACGCGCAGTCTTGCCCGACCATGCGGCGAACCGACTTTCGCGCGCGAATTTCGCGCAATCGGACGCTTGCGCGCGCTTGGCGTACCGACGCTCGATGCCGTGTTCTTCGCTTGTCGCCGCTTGCCGGGCAAGATGCCACGCAGGGCGGACGAGTGCGCGATCCTGCTGACCCGCGCGCTGGACGACTGGCGGGCGATGGATTGCTGGCTGGCGCAGTGGGAGATGCTTTCCGGCACCACGCGCGCCGGAGTGCTCGCCGCCTGTGGAAAGGTCGCACGCCAATTGCATGCATCCGGCCTGACCCACGGCTGTTTTTACCCCAAGCATGTGTTCTTGCGCGAAGCGGGCGAAGGGTTCGAGGCCAAGGTGATCGACCTCGAAAAAGTGCGTCCTGCATGGCTGGGCCGCCGCGACTGGCGACGCGATCTCGACCAGTTTTTCCGCCACGCTGCCGTTTTGGGTGAGAGTGAAGTCGATGCCCTGCTTGCGGCCTATCTCGCCCGTGCGCCGGAGAGCGCGGAAGTCGCGGCTTGGCGGCGGCGCTTGTCGAAGCGGCGGGCACGGAAAGAGAACGGCTAGAGCGTTTTCGGTTCAGATGCCGACACAATCCGAAGCCGGAATGTTTTTGTCATTCTTCGCAAGCGAAGTATCGTGGCCTGCCTTGCCGTCACGCACAGACAGGCAACCCCTCGTCAAAAGCTAAGGTTTCCCCGCAATTCCAAAGTAATTTTCAGTAAAAGGTTGATAGGCTATTGTCAAGCTGTGTTAACTTCCAGGCTGTTATCTACTTTGACCTGG
>JAISNX010000116.1 GCA_031276015.1 Azoarcus sp. | reverse complement strand
TCCTACGGCCTTTACGGCAAGCCGACGACGATCAACAACACCGAGACTTTCGCCTCCGTGCCCTTCATCCTGAAGATGGGCGGCGAAGCCTTTCTCGGCCTGGGCAAGCCCAACAACGGTGGCACCAAGGTTTTTTCGGTTTCCGGCCACGTCAAGCGTCCGGGCAATTACGAACTCGAACTCGGCACGCCGTTCCCCGAATTGCTGGAAATGGCGGGCGGCATGCGCGACGGGCACCAGCTCAAGGCGGTGATCCCCGGCGGTTCGTCCGCGCCGGTGCTGCCCGCCGACGTCATCATGGGCTGTACGCTGGATTTCGACGCCATCGCCAAGGCCGGCTCGATGCTCGGCTCCGGCGCGGTGATCGTCATGGACGAGACCACCTGCATGGTCAGGGCGCTGGAACGGCTGTCGTATTTCTATCACGAGGAATCCTGCGGCCAGTGCACGCCCTGCCGCGAGGGTACGGGCTGGCTCTATCGCGTGGTGCGCCGGATCGAGGAGGGGCTTGGACGCCCCGACGATCTCGACCTGCTGCTTTCGGTGGCGGAGAACATTTCGGGCCGCACCATCTGCGCGCTCGGCGATGCGGCGGCGGGGCCGGTGCGCAGCTTCGTCAAGCACTTCTTCGATGAATTCATCTATCACATCGAATACAGGAAATGCCTGGTTCCGCTGGCGGTGCAGGACTTGGGCAGCCAGATCAACGTGAGTCCAACATGAGTCGCCCATGCTAGAGATCGAAATCGACGGTAAAGCGGTGCAGGTGCCCGACGGCAGCACCGTGATGGACGCCGCGACCCTGGCAGGCGTCTATATTCCCCATTTCTGTTATCACAGGAAGCTCTCCATCGCCGCCAGTTGCCGCATGTGCCTGGTGCAGGTCGAGAAAGCGCCCAAGCCGCTGCCCGCGTGCGCGACGCCCGTGACCAACGGCATGAAGGTGTGGACGCATTCCGAGACGGCGGTGAAGGCGCAAAAAGGGGTGATGGAATTCCTGCTCATCAATCACCCGCTGGAATGCCCGATCTGCGACCAGGGCGGCGAATGCCAGTTGCAGGATCTGGCGGTCGGCTATGGCGGCACGCACGCGCGCTACCGGGAGGAGAAGCGCGTCTGGGTCAACAAGAATTTCGGCCCGCTGATTGCGTCCGACGCCACCCGCTGCATCAATTGCACGCGCTGTGTGCGCTTCACCGCCGAGATCGGCGGCCTGATGGAACTGGGGCAGGCGCATCGCGGCGACCACGCGGAAATCATGAGCTTTCCCGGTCGCGCCATCGACTCCGAGCTTTCCGGCAACATCATCGACCTGTGCCCGGTCGGGGCGCTGACCTCGAAGCCGTTCCGCTTCAGCGCCCGCACCTGGGAGCTGTCGCGGCGGCGCTCGGTCAGCCCGCACGATGCGCTCGGCACCAATCTCATCGTCCAGACGAAGCACGACAAAGTCATGCGCGTGCTGCCTTTCGACAATGACCGGCTCAATGAATGCTGGATCACGGACAAAGATCGCTTTTCGTATGAGGCGCTGGCGAGCGAGCATCGCCTGACTTCGCCGATGATCCGCAACGACGGGCAATGGCAGCCGGTCTCCTGGCAGGTAGCGCTCGAATTCACCGTCGCCGCCTTGCAGAAGGTCGTGAGCGGGCAGGGCGGGCAGGCGCTCGGGGCACTGGTCTCGCCGCATGCCACCCTCGAAGAACTGCACCTGTTGCAGAAGCTGATGCGCGGCCTGGGGTCGGAGAATATCGACTTCCGCCTGCGCCAGCGCGATTTTCGCGGCGATGCCGTGCGCAGCGGCGTGCCCTGGCTCGGGATGAGCGTGGTCGACATCCATGATCTTCACGGCCTGCTGGTGATCGGCAGCTTTTTGCGCAAGGATGCGCCGCTGCTCGCGCAGAAGGTGCGCCATTCGGCACTTCGCCACGGTTTGCAGGTCAACGCCGTGGGGCCGAACGCCGAAGACTGGCTGATGCCGGTCGCCGCGCGCGCGCTGGTCGCGCCGTCCGACATGGTGACGACGCTGGCGGGCATCGCCGCCGCGCTGGCCGCGGAAACCGGCAAGCCGGTGGCGGAGGCGCTGGCCGGGCGACTGCCCGCGGATATTTCCAACGATGCCCGCGCCATCGCGCAAAGCCTCGGCGGCGGCGAGAAAACCGCGGTGTGGCTCGGCAGCTTCGCCGTGCAGCATCCGCGCGCCGCCGAACTGCATGTGTGGGCGCAGGAAATCGCGCGACTCTCCGGCGCATCCCTCGGCTTCATCGGCGAGGCGGCCAACAGCACCGGCGCTTGTCTTGCCAGGGCAGTGCCGGGCAAGGGCGGACTCGACGCGCGGGCGATGATCGAATCCCCGCGCGAAGCCTATCTGCTTTTCGGCGTGGAACCCGATCTCGATTTTGCCGACGGTGCGGCGACCATGGTGGCGCTCGACCGGGCGCAACTGGTGGTGGCGGCGAGCATCTTCGATTCGCCCGCCCTGCGCCAGTCCGCCGACGTGCTCTTGCCGATCGTGCCCTTTACCGAGACGCCGGGCACCTTCGTCAATTGCATCGGGGATGCGCAGAGTTTCCACGCCGTGGCGCTGCCGCCCGGCGAGGCGCGCCCCGGCTGGAAGGTGCTGCGGGTGCTCGGCAATCTCCTGGATTTGCCCGGTTTCAGTCAGGACGAGGCCGAAATCGTGCGCGACGAGGTGCTTTCCGGCGACATTTCCGCCCGCCTCGGCAACGCCGTCGGCGAAGTGCCCGAGGCGGCGGATGCCTCGCCCCCCCAGGCGGGCCGCTTGCAGCGCGTGGCCGACGTGCCCATTTATTTTGCCGATCCGCTGGTGCGGCGCGCGCCCTCCTTGCAGAAAACCGCCGACGCCGCGCCGCCCACGGCCCGGATGTCCGCCGCGACGCTGGCCGCCCTGGGCGTGAGCGCGGGCGGCCGGGTGCGCGTGACCGGCAGCGGCGCGGTCGAATTGCAGGCCGTGGCCGACGAGGGCGTCGCGCCCGGTTGCGTGCGCATCGCCGCCGCGCACGCCGCGACGGTGGCGCTCGGGCCGATGCATGGCGATTTGAGCGTGGAGCCGATCTGATGGACGCGATATTGCAACCGTTCGCCGTTTTCTTCGGCCCGCTCTGGCCCGTGGTGTGGTCGCTGCTCAAGATCGTGGTGCTGCTCGCGCCGCTGATGGTCTGCGTGGCCTACCTGACCTGGCTCGAACGCAAGGTCATCGGCTTCATGCAATTGCGCGTCGGCCCCAACCGCGTCGGGCCGTCCGGGCTGCTCCAGCCCATCGCCGACGCGCTCAAGCTGCTGTTCAAAGAAGTCGTCATACCGCGCGGCGCGAGCAAGGGGCTTTTCATCCTCGGGCCGATCCTTGCCATCGCGCCGTCGCTGGCGGCCTGGGCGGTGATCCCGTTCGACGAGGGCATGGCGGTGGCCAGCGTCAATGCCGGGTTGCTCTACCTGCTGGCGATCACCTCGATGGAGGTCTACGGCGTCATCATCGCGGGCTGGGCGTCGAACTCCAAATACGCCTTCCTTGGCGCAATGCGGGCGGCGGCACAGATGGTGTCC
>JAISNX010000068.1 GCA_031276015.1 Azoarcus sp. | reverse complement strand
TTTCCTGAAAAACGCGTCGTGTGGGGTATTGGGGTGGGACATGACGTATGGCGCGATGGGATGAAGGCGAGATCATGCCTGCATTCTATGCTTTGGACAATACGCGCCGTGAGTTTTCTGCCCTTCATTCCTGTCATTGCGAGCGAAGTGCGGCAATCCACAGGCCGTATGGATTGCCACGGCGTATCAAATCGCGCAATGGCGTGTTTTTCCAGAGAATTCCCCTCCCCCGCCTGGCGGGGGAGGGTGCCCCGTCAGGGGCGGGAGAGGGCGCTGTGCCATCCGGCGCGTAGCGCCGCCGCTCTTTTCAGACGACAACAAATATAAGGGGCATGCGATGCTCGCAAACAAAATCCGTTTCTGCCGTTTTGTGCTTGCCCTGCTGGGTTTTGGGCTGCTGATGCATTTTGCCCCGGAGGCCCGCGCGGCAGCGCCGACCGTGCAGGCCATAACAAAGCTTTCCCTGCCGCCGTCGGATTGGCGGCTGATTATGGTGGGCGCAAAGGACGTCAGCGTTCAGTGGGCGCTGACGTTCTCCCAGCCGGTGTCCGGCGTGAGCAAGAACAGCTTTCGCCTGGTGGCGAAGAACATCAGCGCGAGCCTGGGCATTACCGGTTTGAGCGGCACGGGCGATGCCTATACGGTGACGGTCAATGTGCCGCGGGGCAAAATCGACCCGGACAGCCTCGCCAGGCTGCGCCTGGATTTTGTCGACGACGATACGGTGATTGCCGTGGCGGACGGCAGCCCCGTTGGCGGCGTCGGCCTCGGCAACGGCGATTTCATCGGCGAAGCCTATACCCTGGGGGGCACCGCCTGCGGCAGGGACAGGATCATCTGGTGCGACGACTTCGAGCGTTCCGTCACTGCCACCAACAAGAAGGATCTGGTCGGCAACAGATGGGAAGTGAGTGGGGACGGCGGTTGCAGCCACGAACCGGCCAGCTACGCCAGGCCGGACGCGGGCGGCTGCGCGGGGATCGACAGCGACATCAAGCCCTACAAGGGCAATTACGATAGCCGCGAGCGCGCGCATCCCACGGGGCGCACCATGTTCAACCGCTGGTATGCACATACCGTGACGAGCAGGCAGATCAACCTTTCCCTCTACGGTAAGAACCAGGTGGTGGAGCTGAGCTACTGGCTGCGGCGCGGCGACGACAGCTTTGCCAGCGCGCCGGATGGACGGGACAGCCATATGTTTGTCGAATTCATGAACAGGTACGGTAAATGGATAAGACTGGCCCACTACCGCAGCTCGGGCACCCATGGGCAGGCGGGCCAGGCCGTGCGGCCCACGATCCAGCTTCCGGATGACGCGCTTTGGGGAGGCTTCCGCGTGCGTTTCAGGCAGCAAAGCGGCAGGGGCACCGGCGACAGGGGCCATGCCGGCAAGGTCAACGGCTACGATTATTGGTTCGTCGACGATGTGGTGCTGACCCACTCCGGCATAGGTGCGCAAAAAGCCTATTGCGATAATTTCGAGTTGCCCGAGGTCAGCCGGAAATTCTGGTCGTTTACCAGCGAGGATTTTGCGACCGGTGCGAAATTCGGCGGCGAGCGGATCGGCGACGGGGGGATCACCGGCGACGTTCATCTCCGGCTAGGCTCGCCAACGCATTCCATGTTCCTGCGCTGGAGCTATATCACGGCAAGCTCGCCGCACATCGACACGACCGGCAACTACGGGTATGTCTCCTTCGTCATGCAACGCGGCATGAAAAACGCGCCGTCCAGGATCAACGGCGCGCCGGTTGTCACCTCCTGCGACCAGACCATGGCGGAGCCGGGCAACCGGTTCGTTGCCGAGTATTGGGGAGCAGACAGTGCCTGGCACAGGCTGGTGGAGGTCGATGGTGCCAGCGGCGAGAGTAAATGCGGCGAGCTTTTCAGCCTTTATTTCGGGCCGCTCAATAAGCTGAGTCAGGCGCGGCACCAGAATTTCCGCCTGCGTTTCCGGCAGGTTTCCACCGGCGCTTTTCAGGATAACGTCAACGATCACTACGACTACTGGCTGGTCGACGATGTCTGCATCGGCACGCCGGACATCATTCTGCCCGCGATCGATCTGATGTTGACGAAAACACAGGAAGGCAGCTTCCGCGCGGGCGAGATTGCGCGGTATCTGCTGAAGGTGAAAAACAACGGCGGTGGACAGATGTCGGGATATATAGAGGTCACGGACGTTCTGCCGTCGGTGCTGAGCTTCATTTCCTACAGCGGCACGGGATGGGATTGCCGGAACGAGGGGCAGACGGTTACCTGCGGATGGACCGGCAGCGTGGCCACCGGAGGAGATGCGCCGGATTTGCATCTTTATGTCATGGTGTCGGACAAGGCGAGCGGCGTGGTGACGAATACGGCCAGCATCAAGAGCACCGGGGTGATCGACCCTGTGCCGCTGAACAATAGTTCCGTCAGCAAGGCGCAGGTCGAATCGACGAATTTCGCTTTCACCAAGGGGGCGTGCCAGGACGGCCAGAAGGTGGGGGCCGCGAGTTCGCCGAGCACTTGCAGTTATTACCGGTTCGACGGGCTGGCGGGCGAATTGAAGAACAACATCCACATCACCCAGATGGACAAGGATGGGAAATTCGCCCAGGAAGCGTCTTCCGATCTGAGCGCGACGCTGGAATTCGCCCTGCGCTGCATCGACCCGCCGGGGCCGCCCGCGAAGGATAGTGTTTTCGCTACTTTCGGCGGTAGCAAGCCCCTGCGCCTGAATGTCTGCGCCAGGGAGGATGCAAAGACACTGAACTGGAACACCGCCGATACGCTCTCGGTGACGATTCCGGGGGGCAGGACGAGCGTGGGCGCGCTCAACTTTTTTTATGAGGATGTGGGCAGGCTGGAATTGTTGATGCGGGTCGTGGGCGAAGAGGATAAGCAGGTCAGCAGCGGCGAATTCGTGCAGAAGCCCGCCGCGCTGGCGCTGAAAGATGTTTCGTGCGCGGACGGGACGGTCAATCCGGCTCCGACGGCGGCAAACGGCGCACGCTTTTGCAGGGCAGGGCAGGCGTTCGGGATGACGGTGGAGGCGCAGTCCGTTGACGGCAATGCCACGCCCAACTTCGGCAACGAGAAAACGGGCAAGGCGATTTTCCTGGAAAAATCCGTGCTGCTGCCCGCCAATGGCAATGATCCCGCTTTTGCCGTGCCGGGCTTCGCCCGTTTCACGAAGGGCGCGGCTTCGACCACGGCGCAGGTGTGGACGGAGGTCGGCATCCTCGCGGTCAGGCCGCGCCTGGGCGATGAAAAGACGGACGGTAGTATTGCCTTGAGCAAGGATTATCTTGGCGCGGGCGATATTCCGGTAGCGCAGCCGGTCAACATCGGGCGCTTTTACCCCGATCGCTTCCAGACCGAAATCGGCGACGCGGGCCGCATGGGCTGCCCGCCCGGGCTGAGCTGCCCGCCCGGCGGTTTTTTCTATGCCGGGCAGCCTTTCGCGCTGACGGTGAAAGCCTGCGCTTATAACGACGGTACTTGCGGTGCGAGGCTGAGGAATTACCGCGGTGCGTTCGCGCCCGGTGTCGATTTGAGCGCCTGGGCCGTGCGCGGGTCGACGGCTGTCGCGGATGAGAATCCACCCGATGTCGCTACGAACGGCGGGCATTTGAACCCCATGCCGGGCCAGGGACTGAGCGCGGCGGTGATTCCGGCGGGCAGTTTCGTCGGGCCGGACGGCGACGGGGGCTTGTTTAGCGCCGATTTCCGCTATCAGTACACGCTTTTGTCCCGGCCCGTCGGGCAGACCGATATTTATATCCGCGCGGCGGAAAACGGCCACGACAAGGTGACGTCCCGCTTTGCCGCCGCGCCGGACAATTCTTCGGAAGCGGGTATCACGGTCGCGCGTGGCCGCATCAAGCTCGCCAATCGCTTCGGTACCGGAAAGGCGAATCTGGAAATTCCCGTGCAGGTGCAGTTCTGGCATTGCAGCGGTATCCAGTGCGCCTGGGTGTCGAGCAGCACGGATGAAACCCGGATCGGCCCGGGTACGCCGCTGCTCGACGCCGCCAAGCGCGCGGCGCTTTCGGTCTCCCTGCATCCCGTGCCGGGCGGCGGGGCGATGACATCGCCACCGACGGTCGAGCGGTTCGAACTGCTGGACGGTCTGGGCAAGATCGTCCTGAAGCCGGGCAGCGACACGGGAAGCGTCAATGTGAGTATTAATCTCGGTGCGGGCACGGAAGACAATGCCTGCGGTCATGCAAAGGGTTATAAAGAGGGGGCAGCGTCCAATATCCCATGGCTGCGTGCCTGGAATGGCGTCTGCACCCAGGCGCAATCCGGTGCCGCCGACCCCGCCGCGCGCGCTTCGATCGGTATTTATTCCGGCGACACCCACAGGGCCGTGCATAACCGGGAGGTGTTCTGATGATGCAATCGAGGATCGGGGGTCGGGGATCGGGTGTTTTTCCGCGCCCGCGCGCGTGCGTCGGCGTCACGCTGATCGAGCTGGTGGTCGTCATTATCCTCACGGGCATTTTGGCGACGATCGTCGTGCCGAAGATGACGGACTCTTCCGCGTTCGACAGGGCGGTATTCCGGGATTCCCTCATGGCGACCCTGCGTTATGCCCAAAAGACGGCGGTCAGCCATCGTCGCATGGTGTGCGCCAATGTCGAGGCGCAGCGCGTGAGTCTTTCCATTGCGGTGGCGCACGGCGCGACGGCGTGTTCGGCGGCCTTGCCGGGGCCGGACGGCAAGGCGGAAATCGTCGCCAAGGAGGCGAGCGTCTCCCCGGCCGCGACGCTCTTTTTCCAGCCGAACGGCGACATCACCACGGACACGGCGGGCACGGTTTACTGGAATGATGTCCTGACCGTGACGGACGCTTCGCCCATCCAGATTGTCGGAGCGACAGGCTATGTGCAATGACCATTCGCGCGGCTTTACCCTGCCCGAGCTGATTATGGCGATTGTAATCATCGCCATCGGGCTGACCGGCGTGCTGACGGCCTTCCGGACGGTAGTAAGAGGCAGTGCCGACCCACTTATCCATAAACAAATGCTCGCGGTTGCCGAAGAGATGATGGAGGAGCTTGGTCTGGAATCCTGGTCGCCGCCGGGATATGTCGGCGGCGGTAGCGGATGTCGTGATCGTGCCGGTTTCGACAGTCTGGATGACTACAACGGCTATGAATGCACGGGTATCCGGCCCATCGACGGCAACGCGGTCATCCCCTTGCTCGCCAACTACACGATCAAGGTGGCGGTCGCCAAGCCGACGAGCGACTGGAACGGGGTACCGAAGGACGATACCCGGCGTCTGGAAGTGCAGGTGACGAATGGGCGCGAGTCTCTGAGATTGGTGACGTGGCGCGTGAATTGGGCCAAATGAGGGGCCAAATGAGGGGCCAAATGGAATGGCCGGATGAAGGGCAGAGGGCGATGAGAGAGGCGAAAACGATGATGGGATCGGCGGCGGCGAGGCCGGAAACCGCGCGGGGTTTCTCCCTGATAGAGCTGATTGTGGTCATCACGGTCATCAGCATTCTGGGGGTCAGTGCCATGGCGTTTTTCCGTCCGGCGCTCGATTCTTATTTCGACACCCGTCGCCGGGCGGACATGAGCGACATGGCGGACAGCGCCTTGCGTCGCATGAGCCGCGAAGTGCGCATCGCCGTGCCCAACTCCGTGCAGACGTATGGCACGTCCTGCTTCCGCCTCGTGCGCACGGTGGGCGGCGGGCGGTATCGCAAGCACGAGGACATGACGCGCTCTGGTAGCAAGGCACTCGATCTCACCCAGACGCCGCCGCACGCTTTCGATGTGCTCTCTCCCCTGCAAGCCGCCTCGGTCGGCGACTGGCTTGTCATCGGCAACCAGACCGGCAGCGATGTTTATGCCGGGAACAATCGTGCCGCCATCACCGCGAACAACGCCGTCGACGCGGCACTGGGCACGGCTCGCCTCACCATGGCCGCCATGAACGGTACGAACGCGCCGTTTTCCTACACGGACGGGCGCTTTGTGGTGGTGCCCAAGACGAACCCCGTCGTCACCTATGTTTGCAACGGCGCGGGGGTGGGGGCCACGGGGACGGGCACGGGTACGCTTCGGCGCATCGTCGGCGACTTCGGCGGCGGCGATGTATTGAGTGCCTGCCCCACTGGCGGCGATCTGGTGGCGCGGCACATCAGCGCCTGCCGTTTTCTCTACAACCCCAACGCGGGCGCGACACAGCAAAGCGGCTTTGTCTGGATGGAGCTGGAATTGGCCGAAGCCAACGAAAAAGTCCGCCTTGCCTACGGCGCGCACGTCGTCAATCTGCCATGAACGCCAAGCGACCTTTGATCGACCGTCATTGCGAGGCGCAAAGCGCCGTGGCAATCCATGCGGCTTTTGGATTGCCGCGCTCCGCTCGCAATGACGAAGGTTCGATACGTTGCGGCAAAGGTTTTGGGCATTGCGACGCCCTTCACACCCGTCATTGCGAGGCGCGAAGCGACGTGGCAATCCACACGGCGCATGGATTACCGCGCTCCGCTCGCAATGACGAAGGTTTTTGGCATTGTGGCAAAGGTTTGGGGCGTTGCGATGCTCTCCCAACACGCCATGCGCAGCGCGGCATGGGCGCGATAATGGCCATCGTCATACTGGTCGTGCTTGCCGCGCTGGCCGGGGCGCTGGTGCGCTTCGGCACGACGCAGCAAGTCACCATTGCACAGGACGTACTCATGGCCCGTGCGGATGCGGCACTCCGGGCGGCCACCGAGTGGGGGCAATACCGGGCATTGCAAAACAAAGCGTGCACCACCGGCGGAACGCTGGATTTACGCGCGGAAACCGGCTTTCGGGTCGTGGTCGATTGCAAGAAGGAATCATTCGACGAAGGCAAGAACAATCTGGGCACACCCGTGACAATAGGTATTTTCACGATTACGGCAACTGCCTGTAATTCTCCGACAAGCTGCCCGGATAGCGCAATGGCAATATCGCCTGCCTATATCGAACGCCAACGTGTGACGATAGTAACGGATGAATGAAGGTGAATGGGTTATTCTCCAGAAGGAAGAGTGACGGCATGGATACGAATAATAAAACTCCGGTTGAATCTATCGTCACCGCGACCGCAAGGAAACGTGGCGGAAAACAATTCACGAGCCGCATGCTTTGCCGCAGGGCCTTGCCTCTCGCAATGATGCGCAATCGGGCGTTCCATGAACCATTCGTTCCGAAAACACAAATTGGTTGTGACGTTTTTGTCGTGCGCGCAGGCATTTGCCGCATTCCGGAAACCTCGCTTTCCACGAATACCGGGTGAGCATTTTGCGTATTCCCTTTAGCAAACCTTCCAGCGGAAAATCCGGCCTGCTCGCCGTCGTGCCGAGCGGCGGTAGCTGCCTGCTCGTCCACGTGGCACCCCGCGCGGGCGGCGCGGACTTGCCGCGCGTCACGGCGGCATACAAACTGACCACGGCCGATTTCAACAGCGGCAACAAGCTCTCCCGCTGGAAGAAAACCCCCGTCACCACCCTGATGAACGTCGGGGAATACCAGGTATTGCAGGTGGAAGCGCCCCAGGTGCCGCGCCCGGAGTGGAAAACCGCCCTGCAATGGAGCCTGCAAGACAATCTGGACTACCCCGTGGCGGAAGCCACCTTCGACGTGATCGACATCCCCGTCGAAGCGGCCATGCCCGGACGGCCACACATGGTGTACGTCGTCGTCGCCAAAAACGACAGCATCCGCGCGGTAATGAAATCCTTCGATTCCATGGGACTCGACCTTGCCGCCATCGACACACCGGGAATGGCCTTGCGCAATATTTCCGCCTTGCTGGAGATGCCCAACCAGGGGCAGGCATGCCTGCACTTCGAGAACGATAAGGGGCTTCTCGTCGTGACTTTTCGCGGAGAGCTGTACGACTTCCGCAGCATCAATATTTCCCTGAAACAATTGAGTACCGGCGACGAGGAACAAAAGAAACAATTCTTCGAGCGGATCAATCTCGAATTGCAACGGACTTTTGACGCACTCGACCGCCAATACAGCTTTATTCACATAGGCCGTTTGTCGATTGCACACAGGACGGAACTCTCCAACCTGCCGAAATACCTGAAAGACAATCTCTACGTCCCCGTGGATTTACTGAACCTGCAAGGCAAACTGGATCTGCGGGATTGCCCCGCCCTGCAACAACCCGTCAGGCAATCCCGTTATCTCCTGGCGATCGGCGCGGCCCTGCGCCACGAAACCGGCCAATAAGCGGCGAACGACAACATGAGCCAGCAAATCAACCTCCTCAACCCCGCCCTGCGCCCCCGGCGAGAGTGGCTATCGCTGGAGACGCTGATCTTGTCGACCGCGGCGCTCCTCGTGGTCATGATCGGCATCGGAGCCTGGGGCATCCACCGCGAGCGGCAGGCCATGGCCGAGCTGAACGCGCGGGAAGTCGCGTGGCAGGATGCCCAAAGCCAACTGAAAGACCTCGCCACCCAACAAGTCAGCCGCTCGGTGGATGCCCAACTCGTCCAACAGGTCGCCCAACGCAAGACCTGGCTGGAACATCGTCGGCAGGCATTGAGCATGCTACAGGGCGGCAGCATGGGCCGGGCGGACGGCTTTTCCAACATCATGGCCGCGCTGGCCCGGCAGACGCCGGAAGGGCTGTGGCTCACGGGCTTCGACATACAGACCGGCGGCAATGCCATCCTCCTGCGCGGGCGGCTGGTTACCGAAAACCTGCTGCCCAGCTTCGTCGAGCGGCTCAATCACGAGGCCGACCTGCGCGGGCGGCGCTTTGCCGCGCTCGAAGTCGTCTCCATCCCCCCCAAGCCGCGCGGGGACGACAGCAAACCCGACGAGCGCACGACGCTGGAGCGTAGCGGCTGGCTGGAATTCGTCTTGCGCGGCGACGAAACCCCGTCGGAAGTCGCGGGAGTCATGAAATGGCCGTGAGCAAGAACATCGCCCCCGCCCAAAGCCTCTGGCAGCAATACGCCGCGCGTTTCCTTGCGATGAGCAAGCGGGAACGCCTCATGGTGCTGGCCGTCACCCTCGTTTCCATCGCTTACCTGGGCGGGATCATGTGGCTGACGCCCACTTTCGAGCGTGCCGAGAAATACGCGCAGCAATCCGCCGCGCGCGCCGAAGAACTGACCGGTCTGCACGAGCAGATGAACACCCTTTCCGAGTACCTGAAAAGCGACCCCAACACCGCCCTCCGGCAAGAATCGAGGACGCTGGAAAGCCAGATTTCCAGCGTCGAAGAACGCCTGCGGCCCTACGGTTCCGCCATGGTCGACCCGACGCATACCGTCACGCTGCTCAAGGAACTCATCCAGAAAACGCCCGGCGTGCGCCTTTCCGGCTTTAACAACCTGCCTGCCGTCGGCCTGCTGGCCTCGCAACAGCCCGCGTCCGCGAAGGGGCAGCCGCCCAAGGTTTTTGAAAACGACGTCTACAAACACGGCTTCGAGATCAAATTGCGCGGCAACTACCTGGCGCTGCTCACCTACCTGCGCATGCTGGAAGCGCAGCCCGACCGCCTTTTCTGGCACCGCGCGAAGCTGGAAGTGCTTGCCTATCCGGAATCGGAACTCACGCTCGTCATCTACACCCTGAGCCTGAACAGGCATTGGCTCGAACTATGAAACCCGCCCACCTCGCGCTGATTGCCCTTGTCGGCATCGCGGGGCCGCTCGCGGCCCAGGACAACTTTTTGCGCGACCCGACCCGTCCCCTTGGCTGGCAAGAAGTGCCCGACAAAGCCTTGCCCAAGGATGGCGGCCCGCGCCTGGAACTCATCTGGCGCAAGGGCGAGAAACAATTCGCCACCATCAGCGGCACGCAATTTGCCGTGGGTGAAGAAATCGAAGGCATTCGACTCATAAAAATCGGAGAAAACGAAGTGACGGTGGAAACCGCGCAAGGACGCCAAACATTGCGCCTGACACCCGCCGCCGAACGCTCCGCCCAAACAGGAGAGACAAAATGAAACAACAAAAACGATCTTCGCGCGTCTTCGCGGTGGGCATCGCGCTTTTACTGTCGACGGCCTGCACGCCCATCATGCAGCCGGAGAGCACCTACGACCGCGTACAAAACAGCCTGAAGGCCAAGAAGCCCGTGCTGAAATCTGACGCGCAGGCCGTGGACGCGGCCTTGCCGCCCCTGGCGCGCATCCCCAGGATTCCGACCAAATCGCCCCAGCCGCCGGAGCCGCGCTTCGACCTCTCGGTGCGGGATGCCGCTGCCGGGCAGGTGTTCATGGCCATCGTCAACGACTCCCGCTACAGCATGGTGCTGCCGCCCGACCTGAGCGGCAGCATCACCGTCAACCTGAAGAACGTCACCGTGCAGGAAGCCCTGGAGCTGATCCGGGACATCTACGGCTACAACTTCCGTATCAACGGCACGCGCATTTCCATTTCCGCCAACACCCCGCAGACGCGCATCTTCCAGGTGAGCTACCTGGCCGCCCGCCGCGCGGGGATTTCTTCCACGCAAGTGGTTTCTTCCAGCATGCCCACCTCCAACGGCGGCACCAGCAGCACGAGCAGCAGCGGCACCAGCAACAGTAGTGGCAGCGGCGGCACGAACGCCGTCATCAACACCAGCGTATTCACCGGGCAGGCATCCGATTTCTGGCTGGATTTGGGTGTCGGCATCGCCTCGATTCTCGACTGCGAATACACCATCAATGCCGCGACCCCCGGCGGCGGCAACACCGTCGACCTCAACACGCAACACTTCTCCCTCACCCGCTGCCCGGACGGTCGCCGCCTGGTGATGAACCAGCAATCCGGCATCGTCATGGCGCGCGCCTTGCCTGCCGAACTGCGCGAAATTTCCGATCTCCTGAAAGCGATGCAAGGGGGCGTGGAACGGCAGGTGATGCTGGAAGCCAAGCTGATCGAAGTCGAACTCAACGACGGCTTCCAGTCCGGCATCAACTGGACGAGCTTCGACAAATGGGGTCGGCAGACCGGCGGTGTCAATGCCAACACGAAAAACATGACCACCCTGCCGAGCACCTCGCGCGACGGCACCATTGCTTCGCAAACCGTCGAAAATGTCGTCAGTACCACCCTGAAGAACGCCAGCAACCTCGTCATGTCCGCCCAGGGCAGCTTGCGGATCGGCAGCTTCGCCACGATTATCGACTTCCTCAAGACCCAGGGCAGCGTCTACGTCATGTCCAGCCCGCGCATCGCCACCCTGAACAACCAGAAAGCCGTGCTCAAGGTGGGCGTCGACGACTACTTCGTCACCGAAGTCACCAACGACAGCAACACCACCAACTACGGCTCCGGCACCACCAACAGTATGCCGAGCGTCAAGGTTTCGCCCTTCTTTTCCGGCATCGCCCTGGATGTCACCCCGCAGGTCGGCGACAACGGCATGATTACCCTTCACATCCGCCCGGCGGTGACGGATGTCGTCACGCGGGAACTCAAGGTGAACCTCGGCGAAGGGATCGGCGAATACACCTTGCCCTTGGCATCTTCCAGCGTGAAGGAAACCGACAGCATCGTCCGTGTGCGTGACGGCTACATCGTCGCCATTGGCGGCCTGATGTCCCAGGCGCAGACCGACGAAGAAAACCGCGTTCCCGGTCTGGGCGATGTGCCCCTGCTGGGCCACCTTTTCAAGAACACCAAACGCGGCATGAAAAAGCGCGAAATGGTCGTGCTGATAAAGCCCACGGTCATTCACGACGAAACCGACTGGCAAGGCGACCTGGACGCCACCCAGGAACGCCTCCAAGAATTCGACCCCCGCGCCTATCCCCAAGGCTTTCTGGGCGGCCCGGCCAGCGGGAAGAAACAGGCTGCGCAACCGCAGTAAACAGGGGTAGTAACCCTTCGCGGACCGGAAAAAGCGACAGGTTTGTCGCTTTTTCCGTTGTGGTGCCGGATTGCCACGGGGCTGCCCGGCTCCGGCAAATACCGGGCAATATCCAAGCTAGTGCCGTCGCGGCCTTTCACTTGGCCTTCCGATAGTCTCGTTTAGAGCAGATCGACAAATTGAAGCCCAAAGAGAGCCACCGTCATTGCGAGGCCCGAAGGGCTGTGGCAATCCATGCGGCGGTTCAGTTATCCTGGATCGCCGATACAATCTGAACCGCCTTCTGGATTGCCACGGGCCTGCGGCCCTCGCTTTTGACGAGGGATTGCCTGTTTGTGCGTGACGGCAAGGCAGGCCGCGATACTTCGCTTGCAAGGAATG
>JAISNX010000025.1 GCA_031276015.1 Azoarcus sp. | reverse complement strand
GACTCAAAGGCTTTCGCCGAATCTTCTCCCGTTTCGAGAAGCTCGACTTGATGTTCCGCGCCTTCATTCACTTCGCGCTGATCGTCGATGCTCTACGATAGTGTGAACACGCCCTAATTGAGGAAGGCGGGGTTGTGTCTCGTGTTTTTTGTGCATTTAGAGCGTTTTCGGTTCGGATGATGACACTCGTCATTGCGAGGGGTTGCCTGTCTTTGCGTGACGGAAAGGCAGGCCACGATACTTCGCTTGCGAGGAATGACAAAAAACATTCCGGCTTCGGATTGTGTCGACATCTGAACCAAAAACGCTCTAGTGTGGATAATTGCACCCGAAGATGAAACTTCGCTTACACAAGAATGACCGGGATGCAACAATCCAGGGACGCTAGGAACCGGAGAAACGACATGCGCGACAATCGAAGGCGCAATCGGAATATCGGCACGGTCAGACAGGGGCACGGACAGAATAACCGGATGTGTATCCCGAATCACTCGAGCAGCGGCTGGATTCACTATACCGAGCGTTTGGTAGATTACAGGAAATTCGCGCATACGATCCAGGGACACGAGTTTGTTTTTGTCGTGGAAAAACCAGGGCGGATTGTTGCCATGCCTGTTCGGTCGCTGACGTGGCGTTCATGCTTTCCCATATTCCGGCATCGGATTATGGCGATTTGCGCTGCATCGTCTTTCGCCAGCCCAAACGCAAGGAATATATCCTGTTGCCCGTGTGGGGACGGTTGATGTATGCATACGAATTTGAAAACGTGCAAAAACCCGCCATCTTGCTCGAAGCGCAGCCGAATCACTGTCAATTGAAATGGCCGGGAAGGCTGACGTTAGAAAGAAGAAACGAACTGGAACGACTCAGGAAAGACGGACACGTCTTTGTCGCCGACAAAAGAGACTATACCGTCAGCCTGACGCCAGAAACCATACGCGCCACACAACTGTACCGAACCCTGTTGCACGAGGTGGGGCATTATGTGCAGTATTGTCGATTCATGAAAACATCCTTACCCGAATTTGCGGCAATGTCCGCAGAGGAACGGAACAATTATTTCCGGAATAGCGTACAGGGGGAAGAAAAAGAAAAATCCGCCCACGCCCATGCCGATCAAATGCGGGAAGACTTGCTGGCACGAGGCGTCATTCCCTTCCCCTGTATGTGATGCGTCCAGGCAGCGGCAAATCGCCATGCGGGAATGTATGATGACTGGTTGTCTGGAGACGGAGAAGGGGCAGATTATGCGGGGCCATGCGGACGAGCCTTACCTGCGCGGCGTTTTGTATCAACAATATTAGCCGCTTCCCGGCAAGGGGCGTATCATCGCCCGACCCCGTTTGGCGTTGCTCTGAATGTCCCGAACCCGAATCAAAATTTGCGGCCTCACCCGACCCCAGGATGTCGTCGCCGCGGTCGAAGCCGGTGCCGACGCGGTGGGGTTCATCTTCTACCCGCCCAGCCCGCGCAATGTCTCTTTCGCCCAGGCGGCGGAACTCGCGGCGCTGTTGCCGCCTTTCGTCACGGCGGTGGGCCTGTTCGTCGATCCTTCGGGCGATTTCGTCGCCGGGGCGCTGCGTCAGGTGCCCTTGCAACTGCTCCAGTTTCACGGCGATGAGAACAATATCCGGTGCGCGGCCCTGAGTGCCCTGGGCGGAATACCCTGGATCAAGGCGATACGGGTACGCGAGGGAGTCGATCTGTTAGAATCCCTCGCCTCGTATCCTGGCGCGTGCGGATTGGTGGCCGATGCTTTCGTCGAAGGCTTCGGCGGTGGCGGCAAGACCTTCGACTGGTCGCTGCTCCCCGCCAGGCCGGGCCGTCCGCTGGTGTTGGCGGGCGGGCTTGATCCCGCCAACGTGGGCGAGGCCATCCGCCGCGTGCGGCCATGGGCGGTCGACGTGTCCAGCGGGGTGGAAATCGCAAAAGGCGTCAAGGACGCGGCGAAAATCGCCGCGTTCGTCGCCGAGGTTCGGAATGCCGATGACTGATATGCAGCAATACTCGCTTCCCGACGCGCAGGGGCATTTCGGCCCCTACGGCGGCGTTTTCGTCGCCGAAACGCTGATGCCCGCCCTGGCGGAACTGCGCGCGGCCTATGAGGCGAGCCGCACGGACCCGGCCTTCATCGCCGAATTCGGGCACGAACTCAAGCATTACGTCGGACGCCCAAGCCCCATCTACCATGCCCGCCGCCTCTCCGAAAAACTGGGCGGGGCACAGATTCTCCTGAAGCGCGAAGACCTCAACCACACCGGCGCGCACAAGGTGAACAACTGCATCGGCCAGGCACTGCTCGCGCGCCGCATGGGCAAGCCGAGGGTGATCGCCGAAACCGGCGCGGGCCAGCACGGCGTCGCCACTGCCACCGTGGCGGCGCGCTACGGTTTCGAGTGCGTGGTCTACATGGGTTCCGAAGATGTGAAGCGGCAGGCCGCCAACGTCTACCGCATGAAACTGCTCGGAGCCTCCGTCGTGCCGGTCGAATCCGGCTCGAAAACGCTCAAGGACGCGCTCAACGAGGCCATGCGCGACTGGGTGACGAACGTCTCCAATACCTTCTACATCATCGGCACCGTGGCCGGGCCGCACCCCTACCCGGCGATGGTGCGCGACTTCCAGACGGTGATCGGCAAGGAATGCCTCGCGCAGATGCCGGAAACCTTCGGTCGCCAACCGGACGCGGTGATCGCCTGCGTCGGCGGCGGCTCCAACGCCATGGGGATTTTCCACCCCTACATCCCGCACGAGGACGTGCGCCTGATCGGCGTCGAAGCGGCAGGGGAGGGCATCGCCACCGGGCGTCACGCCGCGCCGCTCACCGCCAATGCCAGGCCGGGCGTCCTGCACGGCAACCGCACATATCTCATGCAGGACGAAAACGGGCAGATCACCGAAACCCACTCCATTTCCGCCGGACTGGACTATCCGGGCGTGGGGCCGGAGCATGCGTGGCTCAAGGATAGCGGTCGCGCCGAATACGTGGCAGTGACCGATGGCGAGGCGCTCGACGCCTTCCATGCCCTCTGCCGTTTCGAGGGCATCATCCCGGCGCTGGAATCCGCCCACGCCGTGGCGCATGCCATGAAGATCGCGCCGACGCTCGGCGGGGACAAGCTCTTGCTGGTCAACCTCTCCGGGCGCGGCGACAAAGACATTCACACCGTGGGCGAGTGCTCGGGCATCCGGTTTTGAGCCTGAGCGGCCCAGATGGGGCTTTTATGTCCAGAATCCAATCGGTTTTCCAGAATCTACAGCTCGCCGGACGCAAGGCGCTGATTCCCTTCATCACCGCGGGCGACCCCGATGGCGAACTCACCGTGCCGCTCATGCGGGCGCTGGTCGCGGGCGGCGCGGACATCATCGAACTCGGCGTGCCGTTTTCCGACCCGATGGCCGACGGCCCGTCCATCCAGCGCGCCTCGGAGCGGGCGCTGGCGGGCGGTATGAGTCTTGCCAAAGTGCTCGACATCGTGCGCGCGTTCCGCGCCGGAGACACCGCAACGCCGGTCGTCCTGATGGGCTACGCCAACCCGATCGAGGCGATGGGCCAGGCCGCCTTCACCGCCGCCGCGCAGGAAGCGGGCGTCGACGGCGTGCTGGTGGTCGACTACCCGCCCGAGGAATGCGCGGACTTCACCGCCGGGCTGCGCGCCGCCGGACTCGACCCCATCTTCCTGCTCGCGCCGACCTCATCGGAACAGCGTTTCCGCGACGTGGCCGGGGCGGGCGGCGGCTACATCTATTATGTATCGCTCAAGGGCGTGACCGGCGCGGCCAACATCGACTTCGACGAACTGGCCCGCCGCATCCCGCGCGTTCGCGCCGCCGTCGACATGCCGGTTGCCGTCGGCTTCGGCATCCGCGACGCCGCGGGCGCGAAAAAAATCGGTGCGCTCGCCGACGCCGTGGTGATCGGCAGCCGCATCGTCGAAGAAATCCAGGCCAGCCCGCGCGAACGGGCCGCCGCCAACGTCGAAACCTTCGTGCGGGGCGTCCGCGCCGCGCTCGACGAAGCCGCCGGAGCAACACCATGAACTGGCTGCAAAAACTGCTCCCGCCCCGCATCAAGCGCAACGAAAACGTCGCGCGCACCAACGCCATCCCGGAAGGGCTGTGGAGCAAATGCCCGGCCTGCGAAGCGGTGCTCTACCACTCCGACCTCGCAAGCAACCTGCACGTCTGCCCCAAATGCGGACACCACATGCGCATCGGCGCGCGTGCGAGGCTCGACCTCCTGCTCGACCCCGAAGGTCGCACCGAAATCGCCACCGATGTCGTGCCCGTCGACGCGCTCAAATTCAAGGACTCGCGCAAATACCAGGAACGCCTCTCCGGTGCCACCAACGAAACGGGCGAAGCCGACGCCCTGCTGGTCGTCCAGGGCACGGTGTTCGAGGTGCCGCTGGTCGTGGCGGCCTTCGAGTTCGACTTCCTCGGCGGCTCCATGGGGTCGGTCGTGGGCGAGCGTTTCGTGCGCGGCGTCCGCGTCGCCATCGAGCAACGCCTGCCCTTCCTCTGCATCACCGCCTCGGGCGGCGCGCGCATGCAGGAAGGCTTGTTCTCGCTGATGCAAATGGCCAAGACCACGGCGGCCATCACCCTGCTTGCCCGGAACAGACTGCCGTTCATCACCCTGCTCACCGATCCCACCATGGGCGGCGTCTCCGCGAGTTTCGCCTTCATGGGCGACGTAGTGATCGCCGAACCCGGCGCGCTGATCGGCTTTGCCGGGCCGCGCGTCATCGAACAGACCGTGCGCGAAAAGCTGCCGGAAGGCTTCCAGCGCGCCGAATTCCTGCTCGAAAAAGGGGCCATCGACCTGATCGTCGACCGCCGCCAACTCCGCGAGCGCCTGGCCGGTATCTTCAACCTCCTCAACCGCCAGCCGCCCATTCATGCCTGACTCCCGCGCGCCAGCCTTGCCGGCGACGCTGGACGGCTGGCTGGGCCTGCTCGAAACACGCCACGGCGCATCCATCCGGCTCGGCCTCGACCGGGTGGCGCGGGTGCGCGCCGCGCTCGGCCCCGGCCCGGAAGCGGTCGTCATCACCGTGGGCGGCACCAACGGCAAAGGCTCGGTCTGCGCCATGCTCGAAGCCATCCTGCGGGCGGAAGGCTACCGTACCGGCTGCTACAGCTCGCCGCACCTGCTGCGCTATAACGAACGTGTACGCCTCGACGGCCTCGAAGCCGACGAGGCCACGCTGGTCGACGCCTTTGCCGCCGTCGAAGCGGCGCGCGGCGACACACCGCTCACCTACTTCGAGCACGGCACGCTCGCCGCCTGGCAGATATTCCGCGCTGCGCGGCCCGAAGTCATCATCCTCGAAGTCGGCCTGGGCGGACGGCTCGACGCCGTCAACATCATCGACCCCGACTGCGCCATCGTCACCGGCATCGCCATGGATCACATGGACTACCTCGGCGACACGCGCGAAGCCATCGGCTTCGAGAAAGCGGGCATCTACCGCGCCGGGCGGCCCGCGATCTGCGGCGACCCGCGACCACCCGCAAGCCTCCTCGACCATGCGGCGGCCATCGGCGCGGATCTGTGGCTTTCCGGGCGCGACTTCGGCTTCGGCGGCGACCGCCAGCAATGGCACTACTGGTGTTTCGACGCCCCCCCCGCCCAAGGCATGTGCCTGAAACGCGGCGGACTCGCCTGGCCCGCCCTGCGCGGCGCGAACCAGTTGTACAACGCCGCCGCCGTCCTCGCCGCGCTCCACACCCTGCGCGCCCGCCTGCCCGTCTCGATGCAAGCGATCCGCCTGGGCCTGATGCGGGTCGAACTGCCGGGGCGCTTCCACATCCTGCCGGGACGACCGACCACCGTGCTCGATGTCGCCCACAACCCGCAAGCCGCGGGCGTGCTGGCCGAAAACCTCGCCAGCATGGGCTTTCACCCCGAAACCTGGGCCGTATTCGGCATGCTTGCCGACAAAGACGTGGAAAGCGTGGCTGCCTGCATGGCCGCCCGCATCGACCACTGGCTGCCCTGCACCCTGCCCGGCCCGAGAGGACTTTCCGCCGGGGCGCTGGCCGCGCGCCTGCGCGCGGCGGGCGTGGCGGACGCAGCCATCCGGGACGGCTTCGCCTCGCCCGCCGCAGCGTTCGCCTTCGCACAGGAAAGCGCAGTGGCCGATGATAGAATCGTCGCCTTTGGTTCCTTCCTGACCGTGGCTGGCGTGCTGACGGCAATTTCGACGCAACGCGATGCACTGAAAGAGGTTTCCCGGTGAGCGATCTTCCAGCGAACGACGCAGACGAACTCGAAATCAAAAAACGGGCACGCCGCCGCCTCGTGGGGGCCGTGGCCCTGGCCTTGCTGGCGGTCTTCCTGCTCCCTTTGGCGATGGATGGCGGCTCGCCCCCGCCCGCGCCGGACATGCAGGTTTTCATTCCGCCGAGCGATAGTGCCCCCCCGACCGCCATCGACGCCGACACGGGCAAGATCAACATCGAACCCGATACCGTCACGCCGGGACTGGTGGAATTCCCCCCGCCATCGCCGCCCGTCATCGCCGATCCGCTGCCCCGGAGCGCTCCCGACCCCTTGCCGCCCGTCGTGCCCGACCCCGTGCCCGCAACACAGCCCCCGCCCGTGACGCAGACACTGCCCGCGACACAAACACCGCCGCCCGCGACGCAGACGCCCACGCCCAGCACGGATACCGCCTCCCGCGACGACGAAGCCACGCGCGCCCTTGCCCTGCTGAATGGCAAAACGATCCCGCCGCCGGACAAGGACAAAAGCAAGGACAAGGGCCGGAACAAAGGCAGGGTCTACATCCAGGTTGCCTCGTTCGGCGACGCCGCGCGGGCCGAAGCGCTCGCCGCCAAACTGAAAAAACAAGGCTTCGCCGCCCATGCCGAAAAAGCGGGCAAAGTAAACCGGGTTCGCATCGGCCCGCTCGCCCGTGCCGAAGCGGAACAAGTCGCGGCCCGGCTCAAAGCGAAAGGCCATGGTGCCCTGCTCCTGTCGCGCTGACCGCCGCCCATGACGGCCTTCGACTATGCCTTTCTCGCCATTCTCGGGCTGTCCGCCTTCATCGGACTGTGGCGGGGGCTGCTGAGCGAAATCCTCGCCGTGCTCGCCTGGGTACTGGCGATCGCGGCGGCGTGGCGCTTCTCCGGCGACGCCGAGCACCTGCTCGCAGGCACCATCGCCCACCCGAACTGGCGCATCGCCGCGGCTTTCGCCCTGGTCATCATCGCCGTACTGCTCCTGATGGCCTTCGTGCGATGGCTGCTGCGCCAACTGATCCGCGCGGCGGGCCTGGGCGCGAGTGACAGATTTTTCGGCGCAATATTCGGCATTGCCCGCGGACTGGCGATAGCATTCATCGCGGTACTGATCGGCGGACTGCTGCCGAGCGTGCAGCGCGAACCCTGGTGGGAACAAGCATTGTTCTCGCGGCCCCTGGAAACGGCGGTCATCGCGGCCAAACCGTGGCTGCCGGACATCGTGGCGGACAAAATCAGTTTCAGATAAGGCGGAGCCTTTCATGTGCGGGATTCTCGGGGTTGTGGCGGCTTCTCCGGTCAACCAGTTGCTCTACGACGGACTACTGGTATTACAGCATCGCGGCCAGGACGCGGCGGGCATCGCCACCGCCGAGGACGACCGCTTCTTCATGCACAAAGGCCCCGGCCTCGTGCGGGACGTCTTTCGCACCCGCAACATGCGCAACCTCGCGGGCAACCGGGGCATCGGCCACGTGCGCTACCCCACTGCCGGATCGGCCTTCAGCACTGCCGAAGCCCAGCCCTTCTACGTCAACTCCCCCTTCGGCCTGCTGCTGGCGCACAACGGCAACCTGACCAACGCCGAAGCCCTCAAGCGCGAAATGTTCCTGACCGACCGCCGCCACATCAACACCAACTCCGACTCCGAAGTGCTGCTCAACGTCCTGGCGCACGAACTGGAAGCGGCGGCCAGCGGCATCAAACTCGACGACGCGGCGGTATTCCACGCCGTCGCGGGCGTACACCGGCGCTGCCGGGGTGCCTACGCGGCCGTCACCCTGATCGCCGACTGTGGCCTGCTCGCCTTCCGCGACCCCTACGGCATTCGTCCGCTCGTCATCGGCAAGCGCACCGCGCCCGGCGGCGAAGCCGAATGGCTCGTCGCCTCCGAATCCGTCGCCCTCGACGCACTCGGCTTCACCCTCCTGCGCGATGTCGCGCCGGGCGAAGCCGTGCTCATCGACATGGACGGCAACTTCCGCAGCCGCCAATGCGCCGAAAGAACCATCGACGCCCCCTGCATGTTCGAATACGTCTACCTCGCACGACCGGACTCCATCATGGACGGCGTATCGGTCTACGAAGCGCGGCTCAGAATGGGCGAATTCCTCGCCGAAAAACTCAAGCGCGCCCTGCCGCACGCGGGCATCGACGTCGTCATCCCCATCCCCGACTCCAGCCGCCCCTCCGCGCTGGAAATGG
>JAISNX010000001.1 GCA_031276015.1 Azoarcus sp. | reverse complement strand
ACGGCCTCCAGTTCTACGATGCCCTGATCGCCTCCGCCGCGCTCCACGCCGGATGCGACATCCTCTACTCCGAAGACATGCACCACGGCCTTCTGCTGGAAGGGCGGCTGCGCATCATCAACCCCTTTTCCGGCCCCGTACCGCCGCTACGGCAAACCCCCGCACAAAACTGACAGCCGCCGCCAGAAGCCGTCGTCAACATCTCCCCCCAAAGGAACGCATCTTGAGCGCCAGCAAACTTTTCACCCCCCCTCCCGCCGCCTCCCGCCTCCTCATGTCCGGCAACGAAGCCATCGCCCGTGCCGCCTGGGATGCGGGCGTGCGCGTCGCCGCCGCCTATCCGGGCACCCCGGCCACGGAAATCCTCGAAAACCTCGCCCGCTACCCTGACCTCTACACCGAATGGTCGGTCAACGAAAAAGTCTCGCTCGAAGTCGCCATTGGCGCATCCCTCAGCGGCGCGCGCAGCTTTTGCGCCATGAAGCACGTCGGCCTCAACGTCGCCGCCGATGCCCTGATGACCCTCACCCTCACCGGCGTCGTCGGCGGACTCGTCATCGCCGTCGCTGACGACGTGGGCTTCTCCTCCTCCCAGAACGAACAGGACTCGCGCTTCTGGGGCCGCTTCGCCCACCTGCCCATCCTCGAACCCGCCGATTCGCAGGAAGCCTACGCCATGGCGCGGGAAGCCTTCACCCTCTCCGAACGCTTCGACACCCCCGTCATCCTGCGGCTGACCACCCGCGTTTGCCACGTCAAATGCCTCGTCACCGTCGGCGAACGCGAAACCGGACGCGCGGCACCCGGCTTCGTCAAAAACCCGGCGCGATGGGTGATGGTGCCCGCCCACGCCCAACGCCGCGTACCCGAAGTATTCGCCCGCGAAAAAGCACTGCGCGCCGAATCCGAAACCAGCCCCCTCAACCGCCTCGAACCCGGCACGGACAAACGCGCCGGATTCGTCACCTCAGGCCCCGCCTACATGCACGTGCGCGAAACCTTCCCCGACGCGCCCGTACTGAAGCTCGGCCTCTCCCACCCCGTACCGATGGACAAAGTGCGCGCCCTTGCCGCGCAAGTCGACACCCTCATCGTCGTCGAAGAAACCGAACAACTTGTAGAAACCGAAATCCGCGCCGCGGGCATACCTGCGCGCGGCAAAGACATCCTCCCTGCCGCGGGCGAACTGCCTCCGCACATCCTCAAGAAACACCTCGCCGCACTCTTTCCGGAACTGGGAAAAACCGGCGCAAAACCCGCCCCCATCGCCCTGAAAGTCTTTCCGCGTCCGCCCACCATGTGCGCCGCCTGTCCGCACCTGGGCGTCTACTACACCCTCTCCCAACTCAAGAACATCACTATCGCGGGCGACATCGGCTGCTACACCCTCGGCGCGGGCCACCCCTGGAACGCGCTCGACACCACCATCTGCATGGGAGCCTCGATGGGCATGGCCCTCGGCATGGACAAAGGGCGCGGCCCGGACGACGAAAAGAAAAAAATCGTCGCCGTCATCGGCGACTCCACCTTCATGCACATGGGCATGCAAGGGCTGCTCGACATCGCCTACAACCGGGGCAACGTCACCGTGATGCTGCTCGACAACCGCACCGTCGGCATGACCGGCGGGCAAGACAACCCCGCCAGTGGCCGCGACATCCACGGCGACGAAGCCCCGCGCATCGACTTCGCCCGGCTCGTGGAAGCCCTGGGCATCGCCCCCGGGCACATCCGCGTGCTCGACCCCTACCAATTGCCCGTGCTCTTCAAGGCGTTGCGCGAAGAAACCAAATACGACGGCCCCTCCGTCATCATCACCAACCGCCCCTGCGTACTGATCGACGACTACGAAAAACGTCCCTCCTACGAAGTCCTCGATACCGCCTGTACCGGCTGCGGCAACTGCGTCCAGATCGGCTGCCCCGCCATCCACGTCACCCGGCGCGAAAAAGCGATAAAACCCTCCGGCAAGGAAGTCGAACTCGCCTTCGCCAGCATCGAGACCGCCGCCTGTACCGGCTGCGGACTGTGCCTGCAACCCTGCGCCCCCGACGCCATCCGGCCCGCGACCCCGATTCCGGACGCCCGGAGCGATGTGTGAATTTGCCCATTGACGACGCGGATGTGCATCGCGCCGCCATGCGCGCGCGGGCACTGGCGGCACGCGAAGCGGCCCTGCCGGAACACCGCGCCGTGTGGGAAGCGGCCATTGCGGTGCATCTCGACGATCTCATCGGGCGCTTGCAGCCTCGGGTACTGGCGTTTTGCTGGCCCTTCCGCGCCGAGGCGGATTTGCGCGCCTGGGTGACGCGCTGGCTGGCGGGCGATGCCTCGCGCGTCGCGGCGCTGCCGGTCGTGACGGCGAAGGATGCGCCACTCGTGTTCCGGCGATGGATACCGGGCGCAGCGCTGGCGCGCGACCGCTACGGCATACCCTTCCCGCCGCACGGGGAAGCGATCCGGCCCGACCTCGCGCTGGCACCGCTCAATGCCTTCGATGCGCGCGGTTATCGCCTCGGCTACGGTGGCGGCTATTTCGACCGCACCCTGGCCGCGATGCCCCTGACGGCGATCGGCGTCGGCTTTGAACTGGGGCGCGAGGCTGATGTGCTGCCACAAGCGCACGACCGCGCAATGGACTGGCTGGTGACGGAAGCCGGGGCTGTTCCTGCCGTGCGCTGAAACGAAGGCGGAATAAACATAGCCGTAAAAACCACAAGAGACGGCTTGCCAGCCGCCGGGCAAGTGTATAGACCCGCGTAAAAATTCACGCACTGCGGTTCGCACTGCGGTTTCTACGCAGTTCCTGCAAACAGAGGACTAAAAACATGGCGCGCTTTTTGCAGTCGGTCTTGCTGACCTGAATGCGCGGCAGGCGCACAGCCTGCCGTCCTCGCTTACGAAAAAAATCCCGCGCGGCCTTTGGCCGCGCGGGATTTTTTTCGTCGCTGGCTTCCCCGGCACATCCGCGCAGATGAGCACCGCATCCGCGCAGATGAGCACCGCATCCGCGCAGATGAGCACCGCATCCGCGCGAACGGGCAGCGCATTCGCGCGAACGGGCACCGCATTCGCGCAGACGGGCACCGCATCCGCGCGAACGAGCACCCCATTCGCGCAGGCGAGCACCGCATTGGTACCGACACTTCCCCGAACCACGTTCCCAAGGAGACACTCGTGACCCGTACCGACTGGCTGCGGCAATCCATGAAACGGCTCGGCCATTGGAAGCGCCGGGGCAAGCTGCAAGGCTGTCTGGATTGCCGCGCTTCGCTCGCAATGACGAAGGTTTTGGGGATTGGCGCGGAAGTTCGAGGCATTGCGACACCGCCAATACCCGTCATTGCTATGGCCGCGAGGGTATCGACGATCTGGTTTTGAGCTTTGCAGGCAACGAGACGGACAAGATCACCATCGAGCACCAGTTCTATACCAGAACTGAATCCGAGGGGGGTAATGCCATCCATGAAATCCGCTTCGCCGACGGCACCGTGTGGGATGCGGCGTACATACACTGTCTGGCTGGCCCCATGCTTGGCGGGAGAGTGTGGCCCGCCAGCACTGGCGTTACGGGCAGTGTGTGTAATTTCTGCGTAGTGCGGGGGAGGCTGCCCACGCGCCTGCCGAAAAAGAACGTATGACAACGATGATCTGCGTTATCGTCGCCGCAAAGGGGACAAACTGTGCCAACGGATCACTGCGACGGCACTCGGGCTGATCGTGAGTGCGCTGAAATTATCGACCTATCGCCTGCCGATTACGAGTCGTTTGTGCGGACGACACTTCCTCCACCGCTTACGGTAGAGGCGTTGAAACGGGCCATGGCGCGCTACGAAGAACTGCGCGTCAAAGAACAATCAAACGACGGGGCGACGCTTTTGCGGTGGCCTTGGCTGTTTCGTGCGTCCACCTAAAAAAACGTATGACGGCACATTGACGATGCTGTGGTCACTACGTACAATCCGCGAAACACGCCCGTGAAATTCCTCACGACGCGGATTTTGGAGACCACACCATGGCTTTTGACGCATTTCTCAAGATTGAAGG
>JAISNX010000077.1 GCA_031276015.1 Azoarcus sp. | reverse complement strand
GCGGAACCTTCCGTGATCGTGAATGAAGTCGTGAAGGGCAAGGGCAACTTCGGCTACAACGCCGCCACCGGCGAATACGGCGACCTCGTCGCCACCGGCGTGCTCGATCCCACCAAGGTAACGCGCTCCGCCCTGCAAAACGCCGCTTCGGTGGCGGGCCTCATCCTCACCACGGATGCGATGGTGGCCGAGCTGGTGGAAGACAAACCCGCGCCCTCGCTGCCCGGTGGCATGGGCGGTATGGGAGGCATGGGCGATATGGGGATGTAATCCCGTCCCGCACCAGGTCTTTGCAGAATGGCCCCGCGAAAGCGGGGCCTTTTTATTTCATCCGCGGGAAGCAGGGATATTCATGCAGTAGATACGGATATTCCGGCGGGTGCATCAAGAGAACACCCCGTGAACTGGAGCAACAATGACAATCAATTCACCCGTGATTTCCCCTGGACGGTGCCGCCAGTGCTACGCATGGCACACCACGGCGCTACGCGCCTCGCAATGACGGGTTACACGGGAAATGCGGCCAGCGGCTTTTATCGCGCCTCGTCCGGCGCTTTCGGCAAATCCTCCCGTCGCAGCAGGAAAACGCCGTCCGAGCCGTCGCGGGTCGTCAGCCAGGTAAAAGGCAGTTCCGGAAAGGCGTTTTCGACCAGATGGCGGTTATGCCCGACTTCGACCGCGAGCAGCCCTTCCGGGGAAAGATGCTTCGCCACGCCCGCGAGCAGGCGGCGCACGGCATCAAGCCCGTCGTCGCCCGCGGCCAGCGCCAGCCTCGGCTCGTGCAGGTATTCGGGAGGCAAATCCGCCATGGCCTCGGCGGTGACGTAGGGGGGATTGCAGACGATCAGTTCGAACTGCCGGTCGCCGTCGAGGGCACCGAAGAGGTCGCCTTGCAGGAGTTCGACACGCTCGCCCAGGCCGTAGTCGTCGATGTTCCGCTGCGCGACCGCGAGCGCCTCGGGCGAAAGGTCGGCGGCGACGATGTCGGCGTTGGGGAAGGCATCGGCCATCATCACCGCAAGGCAGCCCGAGCCGGTGCAGAGGTCGAGCGCGCAGGTGAGCGTTTCCGGGTCTTCGACCCAGGGGGCGAATCGTTCTTCGAGCAGTTCGCCAAAGTAGGAGCGCGGGACGATCACCCGTTCGTCAACATAAAAGCGGTATGCCCCAAGCCAGGCTTCGTTGACGAGGTAGGCGGTGGGGATGCGCTCGGTGGCGCGGTATTCGATGTTCTTGTAGAGGATGAGGCGCTCGTCGTCCGGCAGGCAGGCGTCGAGAAAGGGTTCGAGCCGATCGGGCGGCAGCGCCAGCGTGGCGAGGATCAGCCACACGGCTTCGTCGTAGGTGTTGTCGACGCCGTGGCCGCAATGAATGCCCGCCCGGTTGAAGCGGCTGACGGCGTAGCGCAGCCAGTCGCGCACGGTGATGAGTTCGGGAGGCAGCGCGTCCGCCAGGGTGGCTTCGTCGTCGTGAGCGCCGCAGTCGCAGTCTGCGCCATGCGGGTGTTTGGGGGTGTTCATGCGGATTCTCCGGCCAGAAGCTGGTTCAGGACGCGCCGGTAAACATCGGCCAGCGCGGGAAGGGTTTCGAGGGCGACGCACTCGTCGACTTTGTGGATAGTGGCATTGATCGGGCCGAATTCGGCCACTTCATCGCAGATTTCCGCGATGAAGCGCCCGTCCGAGGTGCCGCCGCTGGTCGACAATGCGGGTTCGGTACCGGTGGTGGCGCGGATCGCCGCCGTCAACGCCGCAAGCAGGGGGCCGCGCCCGGTGCGGAAGGGTTTGCCCGAAAGCTGCCAGTCGATTTCATAGTCCAGCCCGTGACGCCGGAAAATGGCTTCGCTGCGGGCTTTGAGTTCTTCGGCGCTGGAAACCGGGGCAAAGCGGAAGTTGAACAGCAGTCCGCATTCGCCGGGGATGACGTTGTTGGCTCCCGTCCCGGCATGGATGTTGGAGACCTGGCAGGAGGTGGGCGGAAAGAAGTCGTCGCCGTCGTCCCAGACCGTGGCGGCGAGTTCGGCGAGCGCGGGCGCGAGGGCGTGTATCGGGTTGCGGGCACGTTCCGGATAGGCGACATGCCCTTGCTGGCCGCGCACCTTCATCACCGCCGAGAGCGAGCCGCGCCGTCCGTTCTTGATGGTGTCTCCGAATCGCGCTTCGCAGGTCGGCTCGCCGACGATGCACCAGTCCAGCCGTTCGCCGCGCGCGCGCAGCGCCTCGACGACTTTTACCGTGCCGTCGATGGCGGCCCCCTCTTCGTCGGAGGTGAGCAGCACGGCGATGCTGCCCGCGTGATCCGGGTGCGCGGCGACGAAGGCTTCGATGGCGACGACGAAGGCGGCGAGCGACGCCTTCATGTCCGCCGCGCCGCGCCCGTAGAGATGGCCGTCCCGGATTTCCGGCACGAAAGGCTGGCTCTGCCAGGCGCTTTCCGGCCCGCTCGGCACCACATCGACATGCCCGGCAAAGCAGACGACGGGGCTGGCGTCGCCGCGCCGCGCCCACAGATTGCGCACGCCGCCGCAATCGAAACGCTCCAGGCGGAAGCCGTGCGGCGCAAGGCGGGCGGTGAGCAGGTCGATGCAACCGCCGTCATCCGGCGTGAGCGAAGGCCGGGCAATCAGCGCGGCGCTCAGCGCCAGCACGGGATCGGCGGAAAAGTCCGGAGTATCTGTCATATCCGCGCGCCCCGCCTCAATTGTCCCGGTCGAGGATGAAATGCTGGAACGACGCGCCGTGCAGGGATTGCTCCAGACTGGCGGACATTTCATCGTCCGCACTCTTCCTGCGTGCCATGGCCTCGCCGCCGTTGTCGATGAGCCAGTGCAGATTGGTGGGCGAATCCGCATTGGCGAGCGCCTCGTCGAGCGAGACGAGATTCTCCTTATAGAGACGGTACAAATCCTGCTCGAAAGTCCGCGAGCCGGGGGCCAGGCTCTGCTCCATCGCCTCCTTGATGCTCCCGATCTCGCCCGCCTGGATGAGATCGGCGATATGGCGCGTATTCAGCAGGATTTCCACGGCGGGAATGCGCTGCCCGTCATGCCCCGTGACCAGCCGTTGCGAAATGACGGCGCGCAGGGCCACCGACAGATCGAGAAAAAGCAGCCCCCGGTTTTCGAGCGGAAAGAAATTCACGATCCGGTTCAGTGCGTGATAAGCGTTGTTGGCATGCAGCGTCGCCAGGCAAAGATGCCCGGTCTGCGAATAAGCCAGCGCCGCCTGCATAGTCTCGCGGTCGCGGATTTCCCCGATCAGGATACAGTCCGGTGCCTGCCGCATCGCATTGCGCAGGGCATTGCCCCAGCTTTGCGTGTCGATGCCGACCTCGCGCTGGTTGACGATGGACAGACTGTGCCGGAACAAGAATTCGATCGGGTCTTCGATAGTGAGCACATGCCCGGTGCGGTTGCGGATGCGGTGATCGAGCATCGCGGCCAATGTGGTCGACTTGCCCGCCCCGGTGGCCCCGACCACCAGCACCAGGCCGCGCTTCACCATGACCAGTTCATTGAGGATCGGCGGCAGCCCCAGGGACTCGGTGCTCGGGATGATGCTCTGGATGAAACGCACCACCGCTGCCACCGAATTGCGCTGCCAGAACACATTGACGCGGAAATTGCCGAGATCGTGCCGCCCGAAAGAAAGATTCAGCTCGCGGTCGCGCTCGAAACGCTCGATCTGCTCGGGCGTCATCATTTCGTAGACCATCTTCCGGATCGTATCCGGCTGCATGATCCAGTCATTGACCGGCGTGGAAACCCCCTGGATCTTGATGTGGATCGGCGCGCCGGCGGTGATGAAAATATCCGACGCCTGCCTTTCGGCCATCATCGAGAACAGCTTGTCGAAAACCACGTGCTTCCTTCCCCCCGCGGGCGATTCGACGCGGAATCAGGTACGCAGCAGATCGTTGATCGACGTCTTTTCCCGCGTCCGGGCGTCCACCTTTTTCACGATCACCGCGCAGTACAGGCTGTATTGTCCATCGGCGCAAGGCAGGGAACCCGGCACTACGACCGATCCCGCCGGTACGCGGCCATAGTGGACATGTCCGCTCTCACGGTCGTAGATTTTCGTGCTCTGGCCGAGATACACCCCCATCGAGAGCACCGCGTTTTCTTCCACGATCACCCCCTCCACCACCTCGGAGCGCGCGCCGATGAATACGTTATCCTCGATGATGACCGGCCCGGCCTGCACGGGTTCCAGCACGCCGCCGATGCCGACGCCGCCGGAAAGGTGGACGTTCCTGCCGATCTGCGCGCAGGAGCCGACCGTGGCCCAGGTGTCGACCATCGTTCCCTCGTCGATCCGCGCCCCGATGTTGACATAAGAGGGCATCAGCACCACGTTTTTGCCGATGAAGCTCCCCCGCCGCGCCACGGCGGGCGGCACCACGCGGAACCCGGCGGCGCGGAACTGCTCCGGCGTGTAGTCGCCGAACTTGGTGGGCACCTTGTCGAAAAACCCCAGGCCGCCTGCGCCGGATGGCTCGTTATCGCGCAGGCGGAAGGAAATCAGCACGGCTTTCTTGATCCACTGGTTGACCGTCCATTGCCCGTTTTGCTTCTCGGCCACGCGCAAGGTGCCGGCATCCAGCCCGGCAATGACGGTCTCCACCGCGTCGCGCACCTCGGCAGGGGCGGATTGGGGCGACAGGGCGGCACGGTTCTCGAAAGCGGCGTCGATGATTTTCTGGATGTTTTGCATGGATGACTCTCCGGGGAAAAACGATGGTCAAGCTTTCTGCGTAGCGGCGGGAAAGCTGCTTGGTGGAAGCGGCACATTATATTCATTCATCGCGCGGGGGGCGCAACGCCGGGCGGGCTGAAAACGTGGGCGGTGCGTCCGGTTAGGTGACGGCGTAGTGCGCCTGTTTTGCCGCTTCGCCCGTCGAAAATAATGTATGTCAGCACTTTGACGCTGCCATTGTCACTGCGTACAATCCCTGAATCGCGTCGTGAATTTCTCACAATGCAAATTCAGGAGACCTACGCAATGGCCTTTGACGCTTTCCTCAAGATAGACGGTATTCCTGGCGAGTCTACCGATGCCGGACACCAAGACTGGATTGAAGTCCTTGCCTACACCCACAAAATAGAGCAACCCGCCTCTGCCACCGTCTCGTCTTCTGGTGGTGCCACATCGGAGCGGGTCAACCACGGCACCTTCAACATCGTCCACGCGCTGGACAAGGCTACTCCGAAACTTGCCGAAGCCTGCTGTACGGGCAGGCACATCAAGGATGTCACCATCGAACTTTGCCGTGCGGGCGGTGACAAGGTGAAGTATGCCGAAATCCGTCTGGAGCAGGTCATCGTCTCGGCTGTCGAATATAGCGGCGGCGGGGATTTCCCCACGGAAACCGTTTCTTTCAGCTACGGCAAAATCCGTTGGGACTACATCCAACAACGACGCGCGGACGGTACCGGCGCAGGTCATATCGCGGCGGGCTGGGATTTGACCACAAACAAAACTTACGCTTGATGGGAAACGGACATGGGATTCATCGTCGATCTTAGGAAATGCGCGGAACTGGCTGCAAGAAACGAGTGGGTCACCAACGACGGAGACCCCGATTCCAAAGAATGCGTCGCCGCCGTCAAGGCGTTGATAGCGATAGGCAACAAACTGTATTCGACCTCGTCGTGGCGACGCGGCAAGAAGGTTATGGGCAACAACATCATGCCGGGAACCGCCATTGCCACTTTTCGGAAGGATGGGAGCACCGGGAAATACTACTTCAAGGGACATGCGGCGATTTTTGTAGATTATCGCGGTGGAGGGTTTGTGGTGTACGACCAGTGGAAGCCCAGTGAGTTGAACCCTGGTGGCAGACGTTTCAGTAAAAGAATCATTCCCCTTGATTGCGCTGACTCCCCTTCAAACAATGCGGACGCATTCTATGTGATCGAACTGATCGAAGAAGCCCCGAATGGTCTCTCACAGTGCAAGTAAACCATCGTCACGCTAACATATTGATCTTTAGGAGCCGCGACCATGCGTTACTCACTGTTTTTTGCCCTGCCGCTGTGTCTGGCGATGCAAACCGCTCTCGCGCAACAGCCCAAACTACCAGAGCTATGTGACGGTTGTGATGAGATTGAGGAAGACCCGGAACCTGACTGGGACACGGCGACCTACACATGCCCGCAATTCATCAAGACCGTGAAGGGCGAGTTCAGGTTCAAAGGGTATGAAGCGTTTAACGCCAGATACCAAGATGAGGGTCAACTCAGACCAATGTCAAGAAAATATATTCAATTCACATTTAGTGGTGCAGGTGAGACGGACATTGTATGCATTTACGAAGGTTTCAACACAGTTCTCACCATGCCGCGCCTCAAAGGTCTGATTGCCTGCGGAGGAAGCGTTAAACCCTCCCTGCGCATGGCGTGCTGGACAACCGACCCCTACGCGGGCAAGAAGTGAAGCGCCTGCGCACCCACTACTTTTTGTCCTACCGCTGTGTCTGGCAATACAAGTGGCCCTCGCACAGCAGCCCAAACCACCGAAGATATGTGACGGTTGCGAGGTGATTGTCGAAGACCCGGAGCCAAATTGGGACACAGCCCTACACTTGCCCGCAATCCATCAGGACAGTGCAGGGCGAGTTTAGATACAGCATATCTTTGGCGCGCGATCCCACGGCCGTACTGAGGGGGGGCTGTAAGGCAGGCGGCATTCATCGCTTGACCGCCTGGAAGTTGCGTCATGCCGACTCGGCGTCGAGTGAATTTCACTCGAAATCGCGTGGCGCAGGCCCGGCATCGGGTGAATTTCACTCGAAATCGCGTGATGCAGGCTCGGCATCGGGTGAATTTCACTCGAAATCGCGTGATGCAGGCTCGGCATCGGGTGAATTTCACTCGAAATCGCGTGACGCAGGCCCGACATCGAGTGAATTTCACTCGAAATCGCGTGATGCAGGCCCGACATCGGGTGAATTTCACTCAAAATCGCGTCGTGCTGACTCGGCATCGGGTGAATTTGACGCGGAATCGCGTCTGTCCCACCCGATGCCGGGTGATGTTCAGGCCGACGTGTTGGTGGAACGCTTGCCGCCGGGAAAGCGTGTCCGCAGCTCATCGAAAATGGGCTTCGCGCCCGGCAGCCCCTGTTGGGCGGCAACGCGAACCGATCCGTAGAAAAGCAGCGCGGACTGCAAGGCTTCGCCGCCCGCAACGGTGATGATGTTGTCGAGCATGGACTGGAGTTGTTCGACGAGATTGCGCAGCCCGACAAGGCTCTCCGCGTCGGAGAAATCGACCCCGAATTCTTCCATGTCGAGGTAGGGCGGGCGGAATTGCGCGTTCTGTTGGGAAAATTCATAAGCCTTCTTGACGAAGGCCAGGGATTTTTCTCCCATCTTGAACGTCTCGCGCCGCTCTTCGGTGGAAAGGTTGAGCTTGTAGGGCGCAAGTTGCTCGATGGATTGTTGAATGCCGAGGCGCAGTTGTTCCAGCGTGGCGGCGGGAATCGCGCGGGTATGTTTGTTTTGCATGAAAGGTTCCTCATGGAATGGATCAGGGTTCGCGTGGATACGCGCAAGGGATTGTAACCCGATGCCGGCGGCGTGACAAATGAACGGCTAGAGCGTTTTCGGTCCGGATGATGACATTCGTCATTGCGAGGCGCGTAGCGCCGTGGCAATCCATGCGGCGGTTCAATTTCCTGGAGCGCCGATACAATCTGAACCGCCTTCTGTTCGGATTGTGTCGGCATCTGAACCAAAAACACTCCAGGCAGCAAAAGTGCTTTATTGGACAGTATGGGTGCGCTCATAAAGGGAAGTGATATTGCTGCCGTTGGCATTGTGCTCGACGCGGATACAAGCACTGATGACTGCTGGCAATCCATTGCTGATCGTTTGAAAAACGCCGGTTATGAGGAAAAGGATATTCCGCCTGAACCACATGGTGAAGGCACCCTCATAATGCCTTCTGATCCTTCTCTTCCTCTTGTCGGTGTCTGGATGATGCCGAATAACCAAAAGCCGGATATTCTGGAGGATTTCCTGCTTTCCCTGATTCCAGATGGTGCCGGAAAAGAGCTTCTAAAGCACGCGCAGAAGTCCATCGACGACATCCCCGGTAAACCATTATTTGCCAAACATCACCGGCCCAAAGCCGAAATGCACATTTGGCTGGCTTGGCAAAAAGACCCCGGAAATCCTTTCGGCACGGCAATTAAAGCCAAATACCTCAATCTGAAATCGGCTGAAGGCAAAATCTTTATCGACTGGCTGAAAAAGGTTTTCTTTTCGCCCATCCGCCTCCGCACCTGAGGTTTTCGCATCCCATCCGCCGGGCAGCCCTGCGCCCGGTTAAAATGCGCGCATGACCACCATCGCCCCCCCCGACGCGCCTGCGCCGCGCTCCCCCCGTTTCGTTCATCTGCGCCTGCACACCGAATACTCGATCACCGACGGCATCGTCCAGATCGACCAGGCGCTCGACGCCGCCGCCGATGACGGCATGCCAGCCCTGGGT
>JAISNX010000055.1 GCA_031276015.1 Azoarcus sp. | reverse complement strand
TCCACGGCCTCATCCGCGACGCGGAAGGCCAGAAAATGAGCAAATCCAAGGGCAACGTGCTCGACCCCATCGACTTGATCGACGGCATCGGCCTCGACGATCTCGTCAGGAAACGCACCACGGGCCTGATGAACCCCAAGGATGCGCCCAGGATCGAAAAGCGCACGCGGAAGGAATTCCCCGAGGGCATTTCCGCCTACGGCACGGACGCGCTGCGCTTCACCTTCGCCTCGCTCGCCGCGCCGGGCCGCGACATCAAGTTCGACCTCAACCGATGCGAGGGCTACCGCAACTTCTGCAACAAACTGTGGAACGCCACCCGCTTCGTGCTGATGAATGTGGAAGGCCGCGACCTGGCAACGGCGGAAAACACCGCGCACAGCTTCGCCGACCGCTGGATCGAAAGCCGCCTGCAAAAACTGGCCGCCGAAGTTGCGCGGCACTTTGCCGACTACCGCTTCGACCTCATGGCGCAGGCGCTCTACCATTTCATCTGGGACGAGTTCTGCGACTGGTATCTGGAAATCGCCAAATGCCTCATGGATGGCGACGGCCCCGCGGACGGCACCCGCGAAACGCTCGTCCGCACGCTGGAAACCGTGCTGCGGCTCGCGCATCCGCTCATTCCCTTCATCACCGAAGAGCTTTGGCAGCGCGTCGCACCGCTGGCCGGGCGCAAGGCGCAGGAAACCATCATGCTCGCGTCCTACCCGGAAGCCGACCCCGGCAAAATCGACGAAGCCGCCGAAGCGCGGATGGAAACCCTCAAGACCTGGGTCTGCGCCTGCCGCAACCTGCGTGGCGAAATGGGCGTCTCCCCGGCGGCGCGGACGCCGCTGGTCGTTGCGGGCAAGGCCGGGGAAATCGAAGAAATCCGTGCCTTCGCGCCCATCCTGCGCACGCTGGCCAAACTCTCCGACATCCGCTACGCCGACGACCTCCCCGCCGACACGCTTGCTCCCGTCGCCATCGTCGGCGAAACCCGTTTGATGCTGGTCGTGGAAATCGACCTCGCCGCCGAGATCGCGCGGCTCACGAAAGAAATCGAAAAACAGGAAAAACAGGCGGCGCAGGCAAAAGCGAAACTCGAAAACGAAAGTTTCCTCGCCCGCGCCCCGGAAAACATCGTCGCGCAGGAAAAAGAGCGGCTCGCGGCGGCGGAAGCGACCTTGGCGAAGCTGAAGGCGCAAATGGAAAAGCTGCGGGCGTCTGCCTGACTCTCTGGCTTTTTGCCATTGCCGCGCCAAAGTGTGACGGCGTTATCGGGAAAACAATCGTTATTGCGAGCGGAGCGTGGCAATCCATGGCCGTATGGATTGCCGCGATCATTCGGGCCTTGCAATATCGGGCGCACGGTGTTGGGGATTTAGAGCGTTTTCGGTTCGGATGATGACATACGTCATTGCGAGGCGCGCAGCGCCGTGGCAATCCATGCGGCGGTTCAGTTTCCTGGAAGCGCCGATACAATCTGAACCGCCTTCTGGATTGCCACGGGCCTGTGGCTCTCGCTTTTGACGAGGGGTTGCCTGTCTATGCGTGACGGCAAGGCAGGCCGCGATACTTCGCTTGCGAGGAATGACAAAAACATTCCGGCTTCGGATTGTGTCGGCATCTGAACCGAAAACGCCCTAGCCTCTCGGGCGGTGCTCATGCCGATATTTCCAGCGTCACTTCCGCGCCGCCTTGCGGAGAGTTGGCAAAGAATGCGTCGCCGCCATGCAGGTGGGCGACCTCGCGCACGAAAGGCAAGCCCAGTCCGGTGCTTTTGCGGCCCGTGGCGGGGCGGGGGAGGGAATAGAAACGCTCGAAAATCTGCGGCAAGGCGTAGTCGGGCACCCCTTCGCCGTGATCGCGCACCGTGAGGTGCAATTTGCCGGGCATCTTTTGCAGGACGATGCCGATTTCGCCGCCAGGAGGGGAGAAGTCGATGGCGTTGTCGAGAAGGTTGGCAATCGCCTGTTGCAGCAGGAAAGCATCGCCGTGGCAAGGGTATGCGCCCGTGGCGCGGATGTTCGCCGTGATCTGGCGGTGTGCCAGCGCGTCGGCGCGGGTGGCGACGGTCTGGCGGGCGAGATCGAGCAGGTCGAGTGCTTGATTGTCTTCCAGTCGTTGCAGTTGTTCGACCCGCGCCAGTTGCAGCATGCGTTCGATGATGAGCTGCATGCGGCCCGATTGTTCCTGGATCAGCGCGGCGAAGCGCCGCCGCTCGGTTTCCGGCAAACCGTCTTCCAGCAATTCGGCGGCGGAGGCGATAGCGGTGAGCGGGCTTTTCATTTCGTGGGCAAGGTTCTGGACGTACTTTTCCACGTATTGCTTGCCTTCCAGCCGCTCGCGCATGGCGGCGAGCGCGTGCGCGAGTTCGGAAAACTGGCGGCCCCCGCCGGTGGGCGGCTCCGCCTTGCGCCCGGCGATCACGTCGCGCGCGTAGCGGATGAGACCGTGGATCGACCAGGTGAGCCAGGCGGAAAAGAAAACACCGATCAGCGCGGAAACGGAAAGCATGACGAAACTGTTGGCGCGGATGCGGCCTGTCATGCGGTCGACGTAAGGCATGAGCGTCGCCGTTGGTTTGGCGAACGATAATATGCCGATGCGTTCGCCATTCCTGAATATCGGCGCGGCGACGTACATGAAGGACGACATGGGATCGTCGAAGTCGTCCCGCGTGGTGCGCGCGCCGTATTCGCCGCGCAGGGCGCGGGAGACGTCGTTCCATTGTGAGAAATCTTCGCCCGTCGCCCGCCCTTCGGAGTCGAAAACCACTTTGCCGCGAAGGTCGGTGATGTAGACGCGGAAATTCAGCAGTTCTTTCTTGATGCCGAAAATGACGGCGGCGGGTTTGCGCTGTCTGGCGCTGGCCAGCGCGGCGGCGAAAGGGCCGTCGCCGATCCGCCCGCTGGCCAGATCCTCGGCGGCGAGTTCGGCGAGGAGGTAGGCGGTGTCCACCTGCGTTTCTTCCCGCGCCTGCCGCAGACCCGGCGAAATTTCGTCGGTGACGACGTTCAGCACGAACCATCCGGCCAGCCCCAGGGCGAGGAAGTAGCCGAGGAAAAAGCGGACGGAAATGTTCACGGCGCTGCGAGCGGAGGGCGGCCCCGGATGGCGGTGTTCATGGGTCGATGCTGTAGCCCAGTCCGCGATGGGTGACGATGGGATCGTCCTCCGGCAGCGCGGCGCGCAGTTTGGCGCGCAAGGTCTTGATGTGGGTGTCGACGGTGCGCTCCTCCGTCTCCTCGGCGTCGCGCCATACTTTGTCCATCAGCACGGCGCGGGAATATACGCGGCCCGGATGTTCGAGCAGGCAGGCGAGCAGCAGGTATTCGTATCGGGTGAGAACGAGCCATTGCCCCTTGCAGGCGATGCGCATGCCTTCGCGGTCGATCTGGAACGCCGGTGCCGCCGTGCCGGAGCCTTCCGGCGTGCCGCGCGCGCGGCGCAGGATGGCGCGCACGCGCGAAACCAGTTCGCGCGGGCTGAACGGTTTGGCAACGTAATCGTCCGCGCCCAGTTCCAGCCCGACGATGCGGTCGACTTCTTCCGCGCGCGCGGTGAGGAACAGGATCGGTACATCCGATTGCCGCCGCAATTCGCGGCACACGTCGAAACCGCTCATGTCCGGCAAGCCCACATCGAGAATGATGAGCGCGTATCCGGAAGATGCCGCGCGCGCCACGGCCTCGCGCCCCAGTCCGCAACGGTCGGCGGCGTAGCCTTCGGCGGAAAGCGCGTAGGCCAGCGTGTCGGCGATTGCCGGTTCGTCATCGACAATGAGGATTTTCATGGAGGCATATGGTAGAAGGTTCGACGGAAAAGCGGAATGCGATGCAAGCGTCCGAGGCGGCGGCGCGAGGGTTCCGGGCGATGGACGGCGGGCGGCTCATGGTGCGATGTCATAATCGGCGATGAGCGGCGAGTGATCCGAAAACCGTTGTTCCTTGTAGACCGAGGCCGCGCGGGCGCGCGCGGCGATGCCCGCGGTGGCGATCTGGTAGTCGATCCGCCAGCCGACATTCCTGGCCCATGCCTGGCCCCGGTTCGACCACCATGTATAGCCTTCTCCGCCCGCCTCGGGGTAGAGGCGGCGATAGACATCGACCCATCCCAGTTCGTCGAACACGCGCGAGAGCCAGGCGCGTTCCTCGGGCAGGAAGCCGGAATTTTTCTGATTGCTTTTCCAGTTCTTCAGGTCGATTTCGCGGTGGGCGATGTTCCAGTCACCGCAGACGATGAATTCGCGTCCGCTCGCGGCGAGCCGGGCGAGATGGGGCAAAAAGCGTTCCATGAAAGCGAATTTCGCGGCCTGCCTCTCGGGCGAACTGGAACCCGAGGGCAAGTACAGCGAAACCACCGAGAAAGCGGAAAAATCCAGTTGCAGGTAACGCCCCTCATCGTCGACGCCGGGCATGTCCAGTCCTTCGAGGACGTGCACGGGGGGATGTCGGCTGTATATCCCGACGCCGCTGTAACCCTTTTTGACGGCGTAGGCAAACCAGCCTTCCAGCCCGGCGGGCGCGCGCATCGCCGGGGTGAGATCGGCGGCCTGCGCTTTGATTTCCTGCACGCAGACGATGTCGGCTTCCGCCTTGGCAATCCAGTCGAAAAAGCCTTTACCGGCTGCCGAGCGGATGCCGTTTAGATTGGCTGTGACGATTCGCATCATGTCGTCGGTGCCAGGATTGCGGGCCGCCGGATCATTGCGCCGCCGTGCCGCGCTTTCTGTTGGCGCGCCTGCCAGAGATCGTAATTTGCCTGCGCCCTCAGGAAACTCTCGGCGGACGGGCCGCCGCCGTCCGGCGTTTTGAGCCATTCTTCAAACCGCATGGCCATCTCCGGCGTGATGGCCGCCCTGCCGTTGAGCACGCGCGACAGTGCCGCGCGGCACACGCCAAGCTGTTCGGCGGCTTCGCCGATGGTCAGGCCCAGCGCCGGAAGCACATCCCCGCGGATGAATCCGGCGGGGGGAGGGGGGTTGAACATCATGATGGAACCTCTCTAGTGGTAATCCTGATAATTCACAAGGATGGCGTCTTCGCCTTCAAAGGCAAACGTCAGACGCCAGTTGCCATTGACCCGGACAGACCAGTGTCCGGCCAGATCGTGCGACAGTCGATGCAAGCACCACCCCGGAACATGCATGTCCTGCGGACTGGCGGCGGCATCGAGCCGGGCGAGCTGGTTGGCGAGTCTCCCTGCGTGATCCGGTCGAATCCCGGCTTTGTTGCCTGTTCTGAAAAACAGCCGGATGCCGTCGTGGAGAAAAGATTTAATCATGTGTCGATTGTGCGCTGTAACTCACGAAGTTACAAGCAAGCGTTGTGCGGACGGTGACGTTCGTCGCTGCGGGCGAGGCAAATGTCGCGTTCCGCCTGATTATGATCTTTTCCCCTGACTGGAGCAATGAACAGATCAGGGTGTTGGTTATACCATGATTCGAGGGCGTCGACGGGAGCTCGATGACCGATGGCTTGTTGC
>JAISNX010000121.1 GCA_031276015.1 Azoarcus sp. | reverse complement strand
GGATTGCAGAAAGCTGACCAGCAGACGGGTGTCACTCATCAGACGCTTGAAAACGGCGTCATTCCGGGGCTTGAGGATCTCGCGGGACATGGATTTCTCCGGCATGGATGAAAATGACATAAAGTATGCCGAATGTCTTCTGCGGGCGCAATGTCTTCCGGCTGCCGCAAGGCCGGGGCTTCGGAGCACGAGCGCGGTTGAAACGGACTCGCGCGGGAAAGACGGGAGATTGTGAAGAGGCTCTGAACACTATTCAAACCCAAGGCTTTTGAGCGCGCGTTCGTCGTCCGCCCAGCCGCTGCGCACCTTGACCCAGATTTCGAGAAAGACTTTGCCGCCGAAGAGCTTTTCCATTTCGATGCGCGCTTCGCTCGCCGCCTGCTTGAGCTTGTCGCCGTTTTTCCCGATGACGATTCCCTTATGCGCGGGCTTGCCGGTAATCAAACCTCATCTACTCTTTTCATCGCGGGCGGCAGCTAATCCCCGAAAACAGGAAGCCACCCGGAGGCGGCTTCCTGTTTTTGTGCGGATGGCCGAAAACGTCCGGCGTTTTTCAGAGATTGAAGTGAAAGAACGACATCTGCGCGCCCAGGGCATCCGCGACGCGGGCGAGGCTGACGGCCTGCTGGCGCGCGTTTTCCAGATGCGTCACGTTGCCTTCGGCGCTCTCCAGGATATGGGCGAGGTGCGTGGCGATGCCTTCGGTGGACGCGGATTCCGCCGCCGCCGATTGCGCGATGTGGCGGGCCATGTCGTTGATGATGCCTTCTTTTTCCTCCACGTGCGCCAGGCCCGTTTCGGAATGGTTCAGCGCCTGTTCCGCCGCCGTGACTTCCCGGCCCGTTTGCGCCATGGCGTTCAGGGCGTTCTGGGTGACGGACTGGATGACCTCCACGATGCGGCTGATTTCGCCGGTCTGGCTGCCCGCGCGTTCGGCGAGTTTGCGCACTTCGTCGGCGACGACCGCGAAGCCGCGCCCGGATTCGCCCGCACGGGCGGCCTCGATGGCGGCGTTGAGCGCAAGCAGGTTGGTCTGGTCGGCAATTTCCCGGATGCCGCCGGAAACCGTGCCGATCTGGCCGATGGATTGGGAAAGCTCCGCCATGATCTTGCCCGCGTCTTCGACCGTGTTGACGACGCGACGGGAGGCTTCCCGGCTTTCCCGCATGCGCGCGACGACATCGGCCAGCGTTTTGCGGGAGGCTTCCACCGCCTGCGCCGTTTCGTCCGCGCCCGCGGCCATCGTCCGCGCGTCGCCTTGCAGTTGTTCGACGTTGGTGGCGATGTGATGTACGGATTCGGACTGCTGCGAAGACTGCTGGTGAACAACGCCCATCGCCTTTTCCAGCAGATCGCAGTCGCGCCGCACCCGTTCGGCGATCTCGCTGATTTCCGCGAGCATCACCTTCAGGTGCGCCTGCATGGTCGTCATAGCCTCGTACATCTTGCCCAGTTCGTCGGAATGCCGCGCCGGGATGTCGTCGCCCAGAAAGCCCTGCGCGATCCGATCCATGATTTTCGTCGCGTGCGCCACGCCGTCCAGGGTCTGCCTTTGCCAGTGGATGAGCAAAAGACCGGCGAGGATGCCGATGACGCCCAGGATGTGCCCCGTCCATATGCCCGTCTGGCTGCCCAGGATTTCCAGCGCGGTGGCGGCAAGTTGCAGGAACACCAGCAGGGCCGCCAGCCCTATCAGGCGAAATCGCAGGGAAGGCGGGTGGCGGGCGGCAACCGAGGGCAGGCTTTCGCCGCTTGCCGTCAGGTGTGCGTAAAGGGTTTCGGCCTCCTGGATTTCCTGCCGCGTGGGCGGGATGCGCACGGACATGTAGCCGGTGGTCTGTTCCCCTTTCTTGACCGGCACGATCAGCGCCTTGACCCAGTAATGGTCGCCGTTCTTGCAACGGTTCTTGACCATGCCCCGCCATGGCACGCCGGACTTGACCGCTTCCCACAACTGCGCGAACGCCTGCGGCGGCATGTCGGGGTGGCGGACGATGTTGTGGTTGTGGCCGATGAGTTCTTCCCTGGAAAAGCCGCTCAGGTCGACGAAAGTATCGTTCACATAAGTGATGGCACCTTTCAGGTCGGTTCTGGAAACGATGTAACGTCCGGCGGGCAGCGGCACTTCGCGCTGGCTGACAGGCAGGTTCTTCTTCATGCGTTTCTCCCAGAACAGGAATTTTGTCTTTATGCCGGATCATACCCGCGCTTTTTGAAGGGCGATTCAGTCAAATATCATGGAAGGACGCAAATAAATCGTCTTTGCGCGGCAGCAGCGGTTTTCGGGCCGCGTCGGAAAGTTATCGGTGGCGATTGCACAATTGCCATGGCTTTCTGTACATGTAACGCGGTTGCGCTTAAAATTGGCTCCTTTTCCATACACGGCGGCCCATGCCGCCGTGTGTATTTTGTGGAGTGACGGGTAGATGCCTTCTTCCCATCTCATGAACACCTACGCCCGCCTGCCGGTGTCTTTCACGCATGGCGAGGGCGTCTGGCTTTTCGACGAGGCTGGCAAACGCTATCTCGACGCGCTTTCCGGCATTGCGGTGACGACCCTCGGCCACAATCATCCGCGCCTGGTGGAAGCCATTTCCGCGCAGGCCGGCAAAGTGCTGCACACCTCCAACCTTTACCGCATCCCTTTGCAGGAAAGACTCGCCGACCGGCTGGCGGAAATCTCCGGCATGGACGAAGTGTTTTTCTGCAACTCCGGGCTGGAAGCCAACGAAGCGGCCATCAAGCTCGCGCGCTTTTACGGGCA
>JAISNX010000095.1 GCA_031276015.1 Azoarcus sp. | reverse complement strand
CCGAGGTGCGCCTCTCCGAGCTTGCCGCGCTGCCGGTGGAGGAAATCGACCTCCTTACCTTGGTGCAGGCGGGCGTGGTACCGGCCAGGACGCTTTCGGTCAAGGTCATTCTCTCGGGCGAGATCGACAAGAAGGTCGTCCTGCGCGGCATCGGCGTCACCAAGGGTGCACGCGCGGCCATCGAAGCGGCTGGCGGTTCGGTCGTGGCCGAACCGGTCGCCCCGGTCGTGGCCGGGTAACGGGCGTCCCGGACGAGCAAGGACAAGAACCGTGGCCAAGTCTGCTGTCGCCAGGAACGCCTCCCCATCGGTGGGAAGCGCCGGAAAGTTCGGCGATCTGAAACGGCGTCTGCTGTTCCTGATCGGGGCGCTCATCGTCTATCGGTTTGGCGCACACCTGCCGATACCGGGGATCAATCAGGATGTCCTGAGGACGATCTTCGAGCGGAACGACAATGGCCTCCTCGGCATGTTCAACCTGTTTTCGGGTGGCGCGCTCTCGCGCCTGTCGATCTTCACGCTCGGGATCATGCCGTACATCTCGGCCTCGATCATCATGCAATTGCTGGCCGTGGCGGTGCCGCAGCTCGAAGCCATCAAGAAAGAAGGCGAGGCGGGGCGGCGCAAGATCACGCAATACACGCGCTATGGCACCGTCTTGCTGGCCTTCGCCCAGGCTTTGGGCGTTGCTGTCGGGATGGAAGGGCAGGTCGACGGCGCGCAGGCGCTGGTCTACGATCCGGGCCTGGTCTTTCGCATCGTCACGGTTTCGACCCTGGTGACGGGTACCCTGTTCCTGATGTGGCTCGGCGAGCAGATCACCGAGCGCGGCGTCGGCAACGGCATTTCGATCATCATCTTCGCGGGCATCGTGGCCGGTCTGCCGGGAGCCATCGGCGACGTTTCGCAGATCGTGCGCAACGGGCACGAGTTCGTTGCCCTGTTCCTCTTTGCCCTCGTCGTGCTGGTGACGGCCTTCGTCGTCTTTGTCGAACGCGCGCAGCGCAAGATTCTCGTGAACTACGCCAAACGGCAGGTCGGCAACCGCATCTATGGCGGGCAAAGCTCGCACCTGCCGCTCAAGCTCAACATGTCGGGGGTCATCCCGCCGATTTTCGCCTCCAGCATCATCCTGTTCCCCGCCACCGCCGCGCAGTGGTTCGGCACCTCGGACAGCATGTCCTGGTTGCGGGACATCGCGGCGGCGCTGTCGCCGGGCCAGCCGATCTATACCATCCTGTATGCCGTGGCGATCGTCTTCTTCTGCTTCTTCTACACGGCGCTCGTCTTCAACCCGCGCGACACGGCGGACAATCTGAAGAAAAGCGGCGCGTTCGTGCCGGGCTTTCGTCCGGGGGAACAAACGGCGCGCTATATTGACAAGGTCTTGATGCGCCTGACGCTGGCCGGTGCCACCTACATCACCCTGGTGTGCCTGTTGCCTGAATTCTTGCGGATGAAGTGGGCCGTCTCGTTCTACTTCGGCGGCACCTCACTCCTGATCGTCGTCGTTGTGGCGCTCGACTTCAAGGATCAAGTGCAGAACTACGTGTTCTCGCACCAGTATGAAAGCCTGTTGAAAAAGGCAAATTTCAAGGGAGCGGGTCTTCCGATCCGGTAACGATGGCGAAGGAAGACGTAATCGAGATGCAAGGGGAAGTGACCGAAAACCTCCCCAACGCAACCTTCAGGGTCAAACTCGAAAATGGTCACATGGTGCTCGGGCACATTTCGGGCAAGATGCGCATGCATTACATTCGCATCCTGCCCGGCGACAGGGTGACTGTCCAGCTCACACCTTACGACCTCACGAAAGGCCGGATCGTATTCCGGACCAAATAGCGGGAAACTCAAAGGAGCAGATCATGAGAGTACAGGCTTCTGTCAAGCGGCTGTGCCGCCATTGCAAGATCATCCGTCGCAAGGGCGTGGTCAGGGTCATTTGCACCGATCCGCGCCACAAGCAGCGCCAGGGTTGATTCCATCAACCGAGCGGTATTACAATCTAACGTTTCGCATTCGAGGTACGACGAATGGCCCGTATTGCCGGGGTGAACATTCCCAACCACAAGCACGCCGAAATCGCGCTCACCGCCATCTACGGCATAGGTCGCCCGCGCGCCCAGAAAATCTGTGACGCCGCGGGGGTTGCGCGCTCGGCCAAGATCAAGGATCTCACCGAGTCCGACATGGAGCGCCTGCGCGAAGAAGTCGGTCGTTTCGTGGTCGAGGGTGACCTGCGCCGCGAAGTGACCATGAGCGTCAAGCGGCTGATGGACCTGGGATGTTATCGGGGCGTCCGCCATCGTCGCGGCCTGCCGGTTCGTGGACAGCGTACCCGCACCAATGCCCGTACCCGCAAAGGCCCGAGCAAGGCGATTGCGGGCAAGAAGTAACAGGGAGCAATAATGGCCAAGACTGCAACCAAGGTTCGCAAGAAGATCAAGAAGAACGTCGCGGAAGGCATCGCGCACGTTCATGCCAGTTTCAACAACACCATCATCACCATCACCGACCGCCAGGGCAACGCGCTGTCGTGGGCGACTTCCGGCGGTGCCGGGTTCAAGGGGTCGCGCAAGAGCACCCCCTTCGCCGCCCAGGTCGCGGCGGAAGCGGCGGGCAAGGTGGCGCAGGAATGCGGCATCAAGAATCTCGAAGTGCGCGTGAAAGGGCCGGGGCCAGGCCGCGAATCCGCGATCCGGGCGCTCAATGCGCTGGGGATTCGCATCGCCAGCATCACCGACATCACGCCCATTCCGCACAACGGTTGCCGTCCGCCGAAGAAGCGGCGCATCTGAAAGGAGCAAGGAGTTAACGTGGCTCGTAATCTCGACCCCAAATGCCGTCAGTGCCGCCGTGAAGGCGAAAAGCTGTTCCTGAAGGCGGAAAGATGTTTCACCGACAAATGCGCGCTCGAACATCGCACCTACGCGCCCGGCCAGCACGGCCAGCGTTCCGGCCAGCGTCTGTCGGGCTATGGCGAACAACTGCGTGAAAAGCAGAAAATCCGCCGTCTCTACGGCGTGCTCGAACGCCAGTTCCGTCGCGTCTATGCCGAAGCCGCCCGTCGGCGCGGCCAGACCGGCGAAAACCTGCTGCAACTGCTCGAAGGGCGGCTGGATTCCGTCGCCTACCGCATGGGCTTCGGCGGCTCGCGTGCCGAAGCGCGGCAGGTCGTCCGCCACAACGGCGTGCTGGTCAATGGCAAGCGCGTAAACATCCCGTCCTATCTCGTGCGGCCGGGCGATGTCATCGAACTCGTCGAACACGTTCGCGGCAGCCTGCGGGTAAAAACCGCGCTCGAAGCGAACGAGTCGCGTGGCCTTCCCGCCTGGATCGACGTCGATGCCAAGGCTGGCAAGGGCACCTTCAAAGCCTATCCGGCGCGCGACGAACTGCCGCCCACGATCAACGAAGGTCTGGTCGTGGAACTGTACTCCCGCTGATGCGGGGGGCGAGTTACTGGTTTCGGGGGAAAAATGTCGATGCAAAGCAATGAATTGTTGAAACCGCGCATCATTGATGTACAAAGCGTTTCGCGCGCCCAGGCCCGCGTGACGATGGAGCCGTTCGAGCGGGGTTTCGGGCATACCCTCGGGAATGCACTGCGCCGCATCCTTCTGTCGTCGCTGCCGGGGCATGCCGCCACGGAAGTCACCATCGAAGGCGTGCTGCACGAATACTCGACGCTGGACGGCATGCGCGAGGACATCGTCGACCTGCTGCTCAACCTCAAGGGCGTCGTGTTCAAACTCCACAGTCGTGGTGAAGTCACCCTGCGCCTGGCCAAGAATGGAGAAGGCACGGTGACGGCCGCCGACATCGAAACCGATCACGGCGTCGACATCATCAACCCCGACCATGTCATCGCGCACCTTGCACCGGGCGGCAAGCTCGACATGCAGATCAAGGTCGAAGAAGGCCGTGGCTACGTACCGGGCAACACCCGTCCGGTCAGTGTCGAGAGCAAGTCCATCGGGCACATCGTGCTCGATGCCTCCTTCAGCCCCGTGCGCCGCGTCAGCTACCAGGTGGAAAGTGCGCGGGTCGAACAACGCACCGACCTCGACCGCCTGGTGATCGACATCGAAACCAACGGTGCCGTCGACCCCGAGGAAGCCATCCGCTATGCCGCCAGGGTGCTGATGGATCAACTCGCGGTGTTTGCCGACTTGCAGGACACCCGCGTCGACATCCCGATCAAGTCCGATGTCGTCGTCGACCCCGTGCTGTTGCGCCCGGTCGACGATCTCGAACTGACCGTGCGTTCGGCCAACTGTCTGAAGGCCGAGAACATCTACTACATTGGCGACCTGATTCAGCGCACCGAAACCGAGTTGCTGAAAACGCCGAATCTCGGGCGCAAGTCGCTCAACGAAATCAAGGAAGTGTTGGCATCGCGCGGGCTGACGCTTGGAATGAAACTGGAAAACTGGCCACCTGCCGGGCTGGACAAGCTCGGTTGATTGCCGCCCGGACAAGAGAGGATCTGAAATGCGTCACCGTAATGGCCTTCGCAAGCTGAACCGGACAAGCAGCCATCGTCAGGCCATGTTCCGCAACATGGCCAACTCCCTGCTGCGTCACGAAGTCATCCGCACGACCCTGCCCAAGGCGAAAGAGTTGCGCCGGGTAGTCGAGCCGCTGATTACCCTCGGCAAGAAGCCGAACCTGTCCAACCGCCGCCTGGCCTTCAATCGCCTGCGCGACCGCGACATCGTCGTCAAGATATTCGACGAACTCGGCCCGCGTTACGCCAACCGCAACGGCGGCTATTTGCGCATCCTCAAATGCGGCTTCCGTGTCGGCGACAATGCCCCGCTGGCGCTCGTCGAGTTGCTGGACAGGCCGGAAGAAGGCGACACCATCGCCGCGCCGGAAGCTGAAGCCGAGCCTAAGGTTCCCGCGACGGCGACGACGTAAAGCAAGCGTGAAGGAAAAAACAATGAAAAAAGCCGGGATTCATCCCGGCTTTTTTCATTGCAAGACTGGCTCGGGTTTGGAACCCCGCCTTTCAGGGCATAGGTATCTACACAGCCTGTTTCCTTCTCCCTCGTCAAAAGCGAGGGCCGCAGGCCCGTGGCAATCCACACGGCGGTTCCGCCTGCCCCAACGCTTCGGGTGATGGCTCCGCTGCATGGATTGCCACGTCGCTGCGCTCCTCGCAATGACGCGGTGGGA
>JAISNX010000146.1 GCA_031276015.1 Azoarcus sp. | reverse complement strand
GCACAGCCGCCAGCCTTCGGCGGTGTTGTGCAGGCTTTGTCCTGGGGCGAGGGTATCGAAAGGGTTTTCGCGGCCTTGTTCGTCGATGAAGATGTTCGGGTGTTGGCCGGGCTGGTTGATCTTGAGTTGGACGGATACCGGGGTGCTCCAGCCCGGCCCGAGCAGGCCGTCGCGGGTATCCAGGCTGTTGTAGCGCCGCCGCCATTGCAGCGGCAGGCGCGCGGGCAGGGCGAAATCGGTGTCGTCTTCTCCGTCGAGGATCTTCGCGCCGCTGGCCGCGTGAACGGGGTGGCCAAAGGCGGATGTCACCGCGGCATCGGCCAGCGCACCGATGCCCATGCTCAGGCCCAGGCAGGCGAGCTTGCCGGGGATGCTTTTCCAGTTGCGCGTGCACAGTGCGGTGGCAATGCCGATGACCGCGCCAAGGTGCTGGAGCCAGGGGGGGTGTTCGGGGGAGATGTCGCGCGTGGCGCTCGCGCCGCCGCCGATGTAGACGTTGGGCGAGCCTTTGTGGGTTTTGGCGTCGCATGTGCTGCGGTCTTTGACCCGGTGCGCGGGCAGGCCGTTGATGAAGACGGTGCCGGAGCCTTCGGCGATGTATTGTGGATAGCGGTTGTGTTTGCCGCAGACGACCAGGTTGTCGTCGGCGGCCACGGCGGCGCGCGCCGCCGGTTTGCCGTTGATGAAGACGTTGGGCGAGCAGTTGGTGCTGATGATGCCGGTGACTTCGGCGGGAAACAGGGCATCGATCCCTTCGTGGAGCAGGCCGACGAGACGGTCTGTCAGGCTGTTGCCGCCAGCGACCATGAGTGCCGAGGAGACGAGCGCGCCGACGACGAGCGCGGCCAGCCCGCCCGTGGCAACGGTGGCGCTCACGACAGCGGCGGCGACTACGCCCGCCGCCGCACCCACCAAGGCACCGATGACGAGGCCGCCCGCCATTTTGCCGATCGTCGCCAACAGCGGTGTGTGCGCAATCGGGTCGTTCAGGCGGGCCGCGGGCTGCAAGGTGCTCATGGGGCGCGATTCATGGGGCGGGAGGGATGCTTTTCAGGAGGCTTCCCGCGGGGCGGGAATGAAGTGTGCCAGCAGGTCTTTCCAGCGTTTCATCAGCGCTTCGTCGAAGGCCGCGCCACTGTTCAATGTGATGACCAATAGTTTGCCGCCCGGCATCTGCGCAAGGCATTGCGCCTGGAAAAATGCTTGTCCGTTTTGTTTGAAGCGGGTGTAGACGACGATGGCCGGAAAGCTTGTTTCATCGCCCGGCCCAATCCAGCCCCCCTCGCGCAAGAGTTCTTTGAAGTCCTTGACTTGCCGGGAGAGATCCCTGATCTGGCGCGACAGGCAGGTTTTGAGGTCTTCGCCGGGCCGGAGTACGTCGCGGCTGACGACAAGGTTCAGGGGGGAGCCGTCGTCCCTCGGCGGCAGACCGAGAATGTTGACGCTACGGTCTTCCGTGCAGGTGATGTCGAAACGGCCTTCGTTGAGGGTGTAGGGCATGATGGTTCCTGAACGGATCAGTGAATCTCTTCCTGATTGACACAGAAATGCACGCTGGAGATTCGAGTCTATTTTACGGGAGCGGGGTAATCCATATCGGGTTGAATATAGAGTTCTCCCCGCCCTTCATTATTGACGGCGACAAGGCGGCACGACTTTCCGTCGTCGTCGGTTTCCATTAAATAGATGTAATTACTCTTGCGTGGTCGCCATGATGTGCCGTCCTGTGGACGGGGTCTGATATCGGGATCGGTGACATGGTAGGAGCCGTGGGCGTAAGCAAAATCCAGATCCGCCCATTGCCGGGGACAGCGATGATGTTCGCGGATGAAATCCCGCACACTTATTACCGCGGATCGCAGGAAAACTTCGGCTTCCGGGCTGCCAATGTCTTTCGGACTACTGTCATGGATTTTCTTCATGGTCTCCGCTCCTGTGGAGTTGGTGGCGTTGGCGGTCGTCTGATAGGCGCTGACCATCAGAAAAAATATCACCTGGACGAAACGCATGAACGCCATTACAAGTGCTCCGGTATTTCGTTGAGGGTGTAGGGCATGATGGTTCCTGAACGGGTCAATGAATCTCATCCTGATTGACACAGAAATGCACGCCGGATATTTTGGTCTATTTTACGGGAGCGGGGTAATCCATATCGGGTTGAATATAGAGTTCTCTCCGCCCTTCATTATTGACGGCGACAAGGCGGCACGACTTTCCGTCGTCGACAGTTTCCATTAAATAGATGTAATTACTCTTGCGTGGTCGCCATGATGTGCCGTCCTGTGGGCGGGGTCTGACATCGGGATCGGTGACATGAAAGGGGCCGTAGGCGTAGGTAAAATCCAGCTCCGCCCATTGCCGGGGACAGCGATGATGTTCGCGGATGAAATCCCGCACACTTATTACCGCGAATTCCAGGAAAACTTCGGCTTCCGGGCTGCTGATATGGAGTATCACTCCGTCTTCCGGACTACTGGCACAGTCTTTCTTCATGGTCTCCGCTCCTGTGGAGTTGGTGGCATTGGCAGTCATCTGATAGGCACCGACAAGCAAAAACAATATCACCTGGACAAAATGCACGAAATTCATTACAAGTGCTCCGGTATGTCGGGATATCGGCTCCTGACATTATCCCGCAATTTCCCGGCGGCCCGAGCAGTACGTCGCCTCTCAAGTTCGAGATCTTTGAAGCTGCCCGCTCGTTGCTCTTCGTAGAAGTCCAATTGATTTTCGTTGGTGCGCACTTCCTCGTCGACCGTATTTGTCGTGGATGCCGGAAGTCCTTCCCGGTGGACGGCATGAGTAGCTTCGTGAACCAATTCAGAAGCTATCACGTCAGGATCACTTGCATAGCTCGAATTGACCGTAATCGCGCCATCTTGCAGTCTGAATGAGCCACGAACGTCGAAATCAAGTGTCTCGGATTTGATTTTTCCCGCGTTATCCAATTCTTCAATTTTCGCTACGACCTTTACTCCCTCTGCGGTTTGCCCGAACCGACTGTTCTTGATGTTGTCGATGGCCCTTCGCTTGTTCAGTTCAAATGGTGTCGGCGTTGTCGCACTGCCAGCACCTATCGAACCGACATCCGTCGCCGCGACTGTCCCCAGCGCCTCGGCATCTCCCATGACCTCGGACTCATCGAGCAGTTCCGATCCATCATCCTCTCCAGGCACCGCCGCCCTGATTCCCGGCACTTTCACCCCATCCGGGTTGATGTCCACCCGTTGCGCACCGTAAATCTGGATCGTGCCGTCCGCGTTCATGATGATGGCGCTTCCACCCACCTTGAAGACGATGTGCTCCGCCGCTTCGAGCTTGATGCTTTTCGCAAGCGCCGTGGTGACGATGTTGCCGGTCTGGCTGTAGACGGCAATGTCCTTGTCGACAATCTCGACGTGTTTGCCTCCCACCTGCTGGGTGCGGTTGCGGCCTACCGAGGTGCTTTCGTCGTTGCCCACGCTTTTGTTGCGGTTGGCACCCACGGAGTGGTTTTCGCAGTTCTCTACTTCGATGCGCTGGTCGCGCTCGGCGTGCAGCCATAGTTCTTCCCGCCCCTTGGCATCCTCGAAGCGGATCGCGTTGGCGTTGCTGTACATGCCCTCGGGGCTGGAGCGGGTCAGGATGCCCGATTGGGTCTGGTTGGCGGGCAAATCCCACGGCGGCATCTGCCTGGCGTTGTAGACCCGACCCGTGATGATCGGGCGATCCGGATCGCCATATTCGTAGTCGACGATGACTTCCTGCCCGACGCGCGGGATGTGGATGCTGCCGAAGTTCACCCCCGCCCACGGGTAGGCCACGCGAATCCAGCAGGAATCCCGCCCGTCCTTCTGGCCGTATCTGTCCCAGTGGAAATGCACCTTCACCCGCCCGTATTGGTCGGTGTGGATTTCGCTGCCCGCCGGGCCGACCACGACGGCCGTCTCGGGGCCGTGCGCACGCGGTTTCTCCGGGGAATGCTCGGTGCGGTATTGACGGTTGGCGGGCAGGGCTTCGATCTCGACCCTGAAGTGCGCACCGTCGTCCGTGCCGCTCGCGCCTTCGTAGTCGTTGTTGGCGATCTCGTAGTGTGCTTTCGTGATGACGAGTTCGCGGTTCTGATCCGCGCGCGGATGGTTGCGCAGCGTGAAGCGGCAGCCGGGAATCGCGCCTCGCACGCGACCGTCGAGCGCGATGACGTCCTGCTTGCGTTGCAGGGTTTCGAGCCGCGCGGCGGCGTAGGATCGACCGTCATCCGGCTCGGTGTAGTTGCCGGGGTAAAAATAACGCTCGTAGTGGTCGAACAGGTGCCCCCTCGGGTCGTAGTATTCGGTGGTGAGGTCTTTCCAGGGGCGTTTGAAGTCGTAGTCGCGGTGCATGAAGCGGCCCGGTTCGGGTTCGCGTGCCGCATGCCAGCCGAAGTAGTGGTCTTCGTCGGCGCGGGCTTCGTCGGGCGGGTAAAAGGGAATGTTTTCGTAGCCGCCGAACGCTTCGTGCGTGGTGAAGTGGTCGCCCAGGATCAGGGTTTCGCCCCTCTTGCCGTGCTCGAACCAGTAGTAGATGCCTTCGTGCGCAAACAGGCGCGAAAGGAAGTCGAGGTCGGTTTCGCCGTATTGGACGAGATATTCCCAAGTCTTGTAGTTGTACTTGAGACGCCACTCGAAACGGATGGCGTTGTTGCCCAGGACTTCGGTGGCGATGTCTCGCACGGTGAGGTTTTGCCAGATTTTGAAGTCGGAGCGCCGCGAGGCGTGCCAGAGTTTGGGGGCGATCACGGCTTCGTAGGCCCAGTGTTCGCCGCGCTGGCCTTGCGCCGAGACGTTGACGATCTGGCCCGAGAAGTAGCGCCTGATGCCGCGCTGCGCTTCGAGTTCGACCGCCGCCATTTCGCCGATGAGCGCCTGGCAGTCGATGTCGGAGTTATTCGATTTGAGGCTGAGATAGAAGGTGTAGAGCGCGCCGAGTGCTTCGTCGCCCTCCAAGTTTGTCGCCCACCAGGTTTCGCCCAGGGGAGTGTGTGCGATCAGTACACGATGCATGGGATGCCATTCTCGCCGGATAGGGCGATCCTCGAAAAAATTTGTTGGATCATATTCTTTCAATCAATTAAAGTAAATGCTGCACATGCATTGTGAACGCGGAACTGTTGCGGTCGGTGTCGCGTTTTTGCCGCGCCGCCACGGGCACCTCTTTCCCCTTGCGGCCTTGCGAACGCCCGCGACAAGTCTTTTGGCATTGCCGTGCGAATGGGGGCGAAAGAACGTTCCGACACTCCTGACAGTCCCTAAATGCAGGCAGGAAAATACCAACTTGTACGACAAGCGTATTAGAGCAGATCAATAAATTGAAGCTCAAAGAGAACCGCCGTCATTGCGGGGCCAGTAGGGCCGTGGCAATCCAGTAAGCCGCGTGGATTGCCACGTCGCTTCGCTCCTCGCAATGACGATCAGTTTGACATGAGCCTCATGAAGTTGATTTGCTCCAATGCAATTATCCTGCACTGCCGAGTGATCCGAAACGGGAACGATCCGGCCCATGATATGATCCCGACCCGTCTGCCGTATTTACCGCCAGAAAACCGACGGAACACAGCACACGCCCCTTCCGACTTTCCCTCCCCGCGACAGCAATGTCTGACGAATTACAGCCCAAATACCCCTGGTGGCCCTATCAACCGCTTGTCGCATGGGAAAACAGACTCGGCCAATCGGCGGAAAAGAAAGGGGGGTTGCCTCTTTTCTGCTACGAATTCATCCGTTTCGGCGTCAAACAGGCGTGGGCCTGCCTGTTTGGCGGATTGCTGCTGGCGCTGCTCGTCGGAACACATCTCTGGTATCCCAAAGACGCCTTCCTGACCCGTTACGATTTCCTCGTAATCTCCGCCATCCTGATCCAGGCGATGATGCTTGCCTGCCGCATGGAAACACTGGAAGAAGCAAAAGTCATCCTGCTTTTCCATATTACGGGAACCGTCATGGAGATTTTCAAAACCCATATGGGTTCCTGGCAATATCCGGAAGCCGGACACCTCAAAATAGTCGGCGTGCCGCTTTTTTCCGGTTTCATGTATGCAAGCGTTGGCTCTTACATCGCCCGTGTCTGGCGGCTATTCGATTTTTCCTTCACATACCACCCATATTTACGGACGACAGTCGCGCTTTCCGTGGCGATTTACATCAACTTTTTTACCCACCATTATGTTTATGACTTCCGCTGGGCCATTCTTGCAGTCCTGGCGTTTTCATTTCGTAAAACATGGATTTACTTCCGGATAAGGCGTCACTATCGACGCATGCCGCTCCTGCTCGGCTTTTTCCTGGCAGCGGCGTTCATATGGTTTGCGGAAAACATCTGCACCTTTACGAATGTCTGGCTTTATCCGAACCAGATGAACGGCTGGCACATGGTTCCCATGGGAAAACTCGTCTCCTGGTACATGCTGATGATAATCAGCTATGTCATGGTTTCCTTCGTCAACAAACCGACCCCTTTCCAGGACAGGTGACAGACCGCAGGGCGAAAAAAAGCCAGCCCGCCGGGCTGGCTCTTTTCGATCCCCCGGCCCTCCGAAAAGCGCCGGGGGTTCCGGTTTGCGGAAAACCCCGTCCGCATCCTTACGGTATGATGCTGACCGCGCGGAGAATGCCGTCGAAACCGGCCTGATAACGCGCGACGTGTCCCCTCGGGAGCATGGAAATAAAGTACGTATCGTAGACCTGCAATCTGCCGATGCTCTCGTAAGGCTCCAGATGCTTGACCGTCACGAAATCTCCGGGAAAGAACGGGCAATTCTGAACACCTGCCTGGTAAGTCTGATTGCCCACGAAAGATCGATGGCACACCCGCCCCATTGTCGCGCTATCGACCGTGATCGACGCATATTCCTGTTTGAAATAGGGATGTGGCTGGCCGTAATTCGTCTGGATCGACATCAGCCTGTTGGTCATGTCCAGATTCGCCAGCATGAACGGCGTATTGCCCAACCCGCGGAATTCGATGCGGTAGGCTTTCGCCGGCCCAATGGGCGAGGGTGTGGGATACGGCGTCGAGGCGATATAGGCATCCGAAGAACTGAAGGGCACCAGCGCGCCGCCTGGCGCGACCTGATAGCGCACGGTATTCGCCTTCGGCAATATCAGACCGGATAATGCGTCGAATACGTGAAGCCTTTGCAGGCTGGTGGTGCCGGTAAGCGGCGTTGCATAACCGCCGTAAGGTTCCTGATGGGTAATCGAGACGAAATCGCCCATGCGCAATGGGCAATTCACGGACGAAGCAGGATATTTCACGCTGCCGATGATCGACTTGTAACATCCGGGATAAACGACACCCGCGGCGTTCTCGACCTTGATCGACGCATATTCATTCTGGAAATAGCTGTGCGGCTGTCCCGCGAACATCCGGATGTTCGCCACCTGGCTGGCCGTGTTCAGGTCTGCGACGAGAAACAGTTTGTCCCCCAGGCCGCGAAACTCTACCCTGTACAGGCCGCCGACGGGCACGCAGGCGGACATGCAGGGGGATGCGGGTGAGGGGGAGACGGGTGTCACCACGGTGGCATGCGCGGCACCGATGGCTGCGAAACTCATGACAAACCCGCAGAACGCGGACAATGCCGTTTTGGCAAAACTTGCAGCAGACGATTCGTATTTCATGATAACCTCAAAATTTGCTGGATTCCCCCGGCAAAATATTGTTTATTGCATCAAGCAGACATGTACGCACCATCGAGGCATCGAATACAGACCCGAAACACCGTTGCCGGTATGTAATGCACTGAAATGGCACCGAACGATTACGCATAATGAACTTTTCCCGAATGCTAGATCATTTCGTGCACATACGTCAAGCCCCATTGAAACGTCCAGTCTATTGCATGCAACTATGAGCCAGGGTGCGGGGAATCCCGAAATGTCTTTCCAGCAAAATTTCGTGAAAATCCCGTGAAAGAATATTGCCGCATTCGCCGGAATGGTCGTGGAAATACGTACAAACACTGAAACGCATTCGTGTAAACCACGATTGGAGCAAATCAACTTCATGAGGTTCATATCAAACCGATCACCATTGCGAGGAGCAAAGCGACGTGGCAATCCATGCGGCTTACTGGATTGTCACGGCCCTTCGGGCCTCGCAATGACGGCGGTTCTATTTGGGCTTCAATCTGTCGATCTGCTCTAATATCGGCCCGGATGCCATGATTGCCGTTGATCGGACGGCGTCCGAAAATGACGCCGATGGCCATTTCCGTCGAAGGCGATAACGATACCCCGCCTCCGAACCCTGTCAAAGAATGAACGAGCCGCCGGGCACTCCGCCTGCCGCTTCCAGACGACTGATGGTCGATGCGAGATCGAGTCCGGTTTCGCTCTTGAGCGTCGCCGCGCGTTTGCGCAATTCCATGATCGTTCGTGAAACCTGCGTGCCCGTTACGGCAAAGACAATGACGTTACCATTGTCGCAAAGAGGAAAAGCCGCTGCCCGGCCATCGAACGCATCGACGATCCGCGCCACGCTGGCCGCATGTCCGCGTGCGCGTCCGAGCAGGTTGTAGGCCGCCAGCCCTTCGCCGGAAAGCCTCGCCTGCACGGCACGATGAAAGGGTGCGGTATCCAGCACGCCGGTACGTGCCTTGCTGTCGTAACCGTCGACGAAAACGTAGTCATAGCGTGCCTCGCAGGTGAGCACATATTGCGCGCCATCGCCGATATGGATGCTGAAACGTTCGTTTTCCGGCGGCAGGTGGAAGAACTGGCGCGCGGCGGTGACGACCTCCGGTTCGATTTCAACCACGTCGATGTGTGCCGCGGGGCAATGTCGATAAACGAATTTCGCAAGCGAAGCCGCGCCGAGTCCGATGAGCAATATCCGTCGCGGCCACAGTCTGCCGTCGGCGGCAAGGCCGTCGCGCAGCAGCAATCCGGCCATCATCTCGCGGGTGTAATCGAGTTCGAGCGCCTCGGGCCGACGGATGCGCATCGCCCCCTGTATCCAGTCGGAGCCAAAATGCAGGTAGCGCACGCCAGCCTGTTCAGAGATGTCGATGAGAGTGCTCATGTTGAAAAGCGAAGGGAAGTGGAGGATCGGATCGGGGATCGGATGGCCGCATCGTCGCGTCCGGAACCGTCATTGCAAGGTGCATGGGCCGTGGTGTGCCACATGGGCCGTGATCGCCGCGCTTCGCTCGCAATGACGAGGGCCTGAGGTGTTGCAATGTCCTCCATACCCGTCATTGCGAGGCGCGAAGCGCCATGGCAATCCCCATACAACACAGGATACGCTGGAATCATATTCACGATGCCCGGTTTCAATCGCCGTAATCAAGTAGTTTCGACAAACCTTTCTCGCGTTTTTCCAGGCGTTTTACGTGAGTGTAAATCCGGCGCGTCGTGTCCATCGACCTGTGGCGAAGCTGGTCAGCGGTATCCTGCATGGGCACGCCCGCTTCGGCGTTATGGGTTGCAAGGGTGTGCCGAAGCCAGTGCGCGGTACCGGCTTCGAGCTTTTCCGCCCAGTTTCCATTGATTCGCTTCGCATCGACGGCCAGCCGCCTGAACATTCTTTTCAACAAGGTGTTGAGGTAGTTGTCGGTGATGGATTTGTTGCCCCGGTGGGCGGCAATCAGAGGCACTTCCGTTTCAGCCGCCATCGGAAAGCCGGGCAAGCCCCTTGAAAGCCTGTATCGGTGCAAGGCCGCCACCGCGGGCGGGAGCAGGACGACGGGTTCCAGCTTTTTCCGGCCCTTGCCCTTGACGCGCAGAATCCATTGCCCGCGTTCACGCGCGATCCGGTTCATGGTGACGGAAACCAGTTCGTGCCGCCGCAGGCCCGTCCAGTAGAGGAAAACGAGGATGAAGCGAATCCGCTCGAAAGCGTGGTATTCCTGATCCGCTGTGTCATCAGGCTGGTGGGTGTCGACCTGCCTGAGTATCCAGTCCCAAAGTTCCTTGTCGAAGGCATGCTCGATTTCGGCGTCGGCTTCCTCGGCTTTTTCTTTCGCGGTGATGCCATCGTCGAAAAGACGGAACGGATTACCGGCAAGATAGCCCGCTTCCACCAGCCAGCGGAACATGCCCGAGAGGATCACCATGGCCTGTCTGGCGCTGCCGGGCTGGAGCGGCCCCCGGATCAGCACCCAGCCTCGGCGCGTCCATTCGGGATGATTCTCGGGCATGAGAAGCCAGCCGTGGAAATCGGCCACGTCCTCGACGGTGAGGCTCGACACGGGTTTTTCCTTGAAGGCGACGGCCCACGCAAGCAGGCGGTAAGCCTCGCGGCGGTAGGCACGCTGCGTGTTGGCGCTCTGGCGTTTTTTCGCCTTGAGCCAGGCTTCGATGGCTTCGACATCCGTATTCGCACCGATCAGCCGCGCGGCGTTGGGTGTGCGGTTGCGGTTCGATCCGGCAGAGCCGTCGAGGCGGGCGTGAAGCAGGATCGTCAGGTCATGACCCGCAGGAAAATCGTCCTTGACGGCCATGACCGTCGGCAAGTTGTCGTTCATACAGTGTGTCCCGGTCGGGTTCGTTCGCGTGATGTCCGCCTGGCTGACTGACTTTACCGCGTTTCGATGCTCTGCACTTCAAACCCCACCACGCGGCGCTGTTCGCGGCTGAATTCCACGCCGATCAGGTGAATGGGCTGTCCGGCGGCGCGGTACTTGTCTGCGTAACCCCTGTCCTTGATCTGTTGCAGCGCGCTGCCTTCCGGTTCAAGTTCCACCACCTTGAATTCGAACAGGTAGACCTGCCCATTGAAACGCACCGCCATGTCCAGCCGTCCGGCGTAACTCGCTTCTTCCGGCACGACATCCAGCCCGAGCGCGGCGAAGTAGGCGTAGAAGACGCTGGCATAGTAGCCCTCGTAGTTCGCAATCGGATTCTTGCGGTGCCAGTCGGCGGGAATCCCGGCGAAGAAGGGCGTGAAAAGTTCTTCCATGCCGGAGAAGTCATTGGCCTTGAGCAGCCGGAAAAGGCGGATGCGCTGCTTGATCGCCTTTTGCTCGTCGGCCAGCCAGCGCCCGAGCAGGCGACCGTTGAGCGCCTCGCGGACTTCGCGGTTCGGGTAGGCGAGCGTGTAGTAAGCGCCGCCATCCAGCCTTTCGACATTGGCGATGGTCAAATAGCCGGTCTGGAACAGTAGCGCCTCGGTGGAAATGTCACCGATCTCGAAGGCCGACAGCAACGCCTCGTTGGCTTCCAGCCGCCCGATTTCGGGCAGGAAGATGCGGCGCTCGGTAATCATGTCGATCAAGAAGGTCGGGCTGCCGGTCTCGAACCAGTAGGCGCTGAAATTGCGGTTAGCGAATAGCAGCAGCAGGTTGAAGGGGTTGTAGACCGCCTCGCCGCCCCAGTTGTAACCGTTGTACCAGATGCGGATCTGTTCCCGATCCAGCCCTTCGAGTTCCTGCGCGAACACCGTATCGACATCCTCGTCGGTATAGCCGCAGATGGCGGAGAAAGGCGGCGACACGGTAATGTCGAACAGGTTGTTCAGCCCGGAGAACAGGTTCACCTTGCTGAACTTGGAGACGCCGGTCAGGAACGCAAAACG
>JAISNX010000139.1 GCA_031276015.1 Azoarcus sp. | reverse complement strand
CGACACGGGCGGGCCGATATGCAGCAGGGCCAGCGCAGGCAGGGACAGACCCGGCAGGTCGACGGGCAGCGCGAACCAGACCGCCAGCCCCCACCACAGGGTGAGAGCGCCAAAGCCCGACATTCGCCAAATCCATTTCATGATTCAGCCGACCGTGGCGCGATATTGCCCCTTGGGAATCAGCGTCGCGCCGCAGGACGTTTGGTCGCCCTCGCGCGCGAGCGCGAGGCCCAGGTAGCTCGCGCTCTCCGATCCCGTCACGATCTCGTGCGTGCCGCCGCACTTCGGGCACGTCACCTTGCAAGTGACGGTCGCCACGGGAATGCCGTCGATGGTCTTGCCTGCGTGCCCGGAGATCACCTCCCCGCCGTGACTGGTGCGGTCGCCCAGTACGATGTAGCGTCTGCTCATGGCCTTACCTCCTCTGGTGGATGGGATACCGCCCCGCTCGTGGGGCGGACGCGGATGGTTTTGAGCACGGTTTCGTAGAGCTTCAGGACGTTCTCCGTGTCGAGCGAGGACGCTCCCAGCGCGCCTTGAACGAGTATCTCGCCGTCCCTTTGTCGCAGCGTGTATTGATCTTCGCCGGTCGTCATATCCAGCCGGATGGATGGTTTCAGCGGATTGCCGACTTCTCCCGGTGTTTCCCACGAAAATCCGTGCGCGATTCCCGGCATGTCGTCCGCCGGAAAGTACGTCAACGATTCCTCCCCCGGCATCCCGTTGACCGTCAATGGCCCGCCGCGAACTCTCTGGATGATCCAGGGGTGCGGACGGATCCGCCCCGATACCTTGCCCGGCAGGTCTTTGCGCTCGGGGAAATGGTCAACGACCCTTGCCTCGGACTGCTCTTCGAGCAAGCCGCTCCCGGACAGGGAAGGCACATGGCTTTTCACGAGTATCTGTACGTGGGGATGCTCCAGAAACTTGAATCCGATGCGCGCCTGTTCCCCTGCCGAGGGTTCCCCCTTGCCCGGAATGAAACCGTTCTGGAGGCAAACCCCCGGCTCGTCCGGGATTTCATGATTGTCCCGGTACTTCAGCAACGGAAGGATCGCGCGAATTCCGTCGAGAACCGTTTTTTCATCCCCATGGCCGGAGAGATAGTAGTAAACCCGGTCGTCCGAGCCGGGTTTGGGAAGCCATGTGAAGGCATCGATCCTTCCCTCGTCGATTCTTTTATAACCGGACTTCTGCTCCTCGATCACGCCATCCATTGTGGCGATGAGATCCTTGTCTTCTCCCCCGGAACGAATGAACACCCCCTGATATTCATTTCCGAAGCCCCACAGCTGCGCGCTGGCGGGCACGTCCACCAGATGACGCCCAAAGCACCAGGTTTGCGTCTCGTCGGGCATCGCGGACGACGAATCCGCCGCGCCGGAATGCCGATCGGGTAACAACGAGCAGGCCGACAACGAGCAGGCCAGCAGCAACGCGGCGCTCGTTAAGGGAAAACGGCGGTTCAACATGGAATTCCTCCTTTTGTGAATCGACAGGTCAGCCGCGCCAGCAATGACAACGGCAGCATCGGGTTGATGGGCATTCCCCATTTCCTTATCTCGAAGACGGGACATTGGCTGTCGCCGCCTCGCCGGTCGGACGGAAGCGGATGCTCTTCAGCACGGTTTCGTAGAGCTTCCGCACTTGTTCGGTGTCGAGCGCGGTCGACACCGGCTTTCCATGAACCGCCTCGCCGGTCTTGATTCGCAAGGCGAGACTGGGTTTCAACGGGTTTTTGAGTTCGCCGAGCGTTTCCCATTCGTAGTTGTGGAACGAGTTTCCCTCATAACGGCCCGAAACCAGCACCTCGTCGCCGTCCATGCCGTTGACGCTGCGTTGGCGCACGCTGTCCTCGTGCAGGAACGAGGGCGGGTTCGCATTCCGGTGGCGTTCGATCAGGGGCTTTTCGGGGGCGAAATAAACCATGCTGCGAATCCGGATCCAGACGTCCGGGTAGTCTTTCAGCCGAAAGGCGAGGCTGGCGGATTCGTTCTCGCCTCGTTCGCCTTCCACGGCGATGAAGCCGTTTTCAAAGCAAAAGCCCGGCTCCCTCGGAATCTCGTATTCGGGCCGATGGCGCAACGCGGGCAGAACGAGGTCGCGGTATACCGCGACGATCTTTTCTATCCGTTCGCCATCGTAGGGGCCAGCGGTGAAGTGGAAGTAGTACCCCGGTCTGCGCAGGGCGAATACGTCCATCAAGTACAATATATCTCCATACAAGTCCGCTTTGCTCACAATGATCTGGTTGATGACACTTTCTGGATACTCGTTTCTTACCAATTTGAACCCTCTTTTGCCGGTTTCATTTTTCCGTTTATTCAAGGCTTCTTCAATTTTTGCCTGAAACGCTTCCTTTCCGCGCCCGACATCGATTCTTTTCGCGTAGAACTGGTTGTCCTGTCCTCTCAACTCCGCCTCGCGCGGCACATCCACCAGAAAACGGCCAAAACAGTAGGTATCGGTGTATTCAAACATCATGGCCTCCACGGCATGAGCGAGAGGAAGGAAAGGGAACAGCCCGGTAACGAGGAACAGCCCGGCAACGACCGCGCGGATCAGGACGTGGGCGCGGAACACGACGATGTCCCCTTGGGCGGCGGCGCGGCCTTCTGGACGATCCGGGCGATGAAGTAGATCGTCGCCCGGTACGCGTATTGGTTGTTGAAAGCCGCCTGATGGTCGTAGCCGGGTATGCCCAACACTTCCTGGAGCGGCGGCGTCAGTTTCCGGAGCATTTCGCCGGAGCAGATGGGCACCGTGCCATCCCCCGCCTGGTTGCGCTCTTCGCTCAGACGAAAGTGAATGGGCGCCCAGCGGTTTTCCGGGCGGGAGATGGTGTCCGGGACGTTCACCACGGCTTCGCCGTTCTGGTGATGACTCCCTTTTTGGGTTGCAAAAACCTTCCGGCGTTCCGGGGTGTTGTATTCCGCATTCATGACGCCGCCCGGCGCGTGGCTTTTCCTGGACACATTGAGCCAGCTCACGTGGCCGAAGGAGCGGTATTCCTTGTCGTCGCTGCCGTAGAAGCCGTAGGTCTCGGGGTGGGCGTGGAGACCCAGGCGGTCATGGAAGTCTTCAGCCATCCCAATCGCCGTTTTATACGCCTCTACTGGAGTCGGGCTTTTATTGTAGCTCGTCATCACCTGCTTCGGATCGAGCAAGTCCGGTTCGACCATGCGCCACCAGGCATCCGTCTCGGCGTAGACCTCGGTGTAGGGGTCGGTCTTGGGCAGGCTGAAGATCGGGTCTTCCTCCTGGTCGGTGGCGTAGACCCTGAGCCAGTTCATCGGGTAATCCTTGGTCGGGGCCAGGGTGAACGCGCCGGGCGAGCGGCCCAGTTGAACCGTCATTTCGGCTTGCGTGTTGCCCATGATGGCGGCGGCGACGCCGCCGCCTTCCTGCCCCGAGCGCAGCCGCCGGTAGAGCACCGCCGCGCCGACCAGGGGGCACACGCCATGCACCACGCCCAGGATTTTGCTGCCGTCCATCTGCGCCGCACGGCGCGCGATCAAGCCGCCCATCGAGTGCGTCACCAGGATGACCTTGCCCTGATGCCGGAAGTAGCGGCCCCTTTCGTAATCCTTCAGCACGGACTCGATGCGCTCGACCAGGCCCTTGGCCGCCTCCTCCGGGTCGCCCAGCCAGTTGTAGCCATACGCCCACACCGGGTAGTAGTAGTCGTCCAGCCTGCCCATCTCTTCCGGCGTCAAGGCTCTCGGGCGCTGGCCCCAGACTTTCATGGTTTTTTTCGCATGGTATGCGTACTTCAAGCCCGGATCATCCACCCATCCCCGCCGCGTCCGGTTGTCGGGTTTCCGCGGCTCCGGGCCGCCTGCGAGATATTGCAGCAGGCCGAAGACCAGCATCCGTCGATTGCCATCCTTTCCCGCGCGCCCCGGCAGGATGTACTGGTCGTTCAGGCTGACTTCGAGGCGTTGCAGGAAGGCATTGTAGCTCAAGGCATGCACGCTGCCCCAGCCCCGTCTCCTGGCTTCGTCCTCGTTCAGCCAGTAGGTCTGGTCGTCGATGGAACATTCGCCGTTGGAATGGACTTCGGTGTTTTCCGGGTCGAACAACTCCTGGCGTTCGCGCAGCGATCTCTTGGTCATGTCCCAGACTTTCCCTATATCCGAGGCACCGTTCGGGGGAACCCAGACCTCTTCGCCGCCCTTCAGTTGCAGGTTCGACCCGGCGATGCCCGGCACGAAGATCACCGGGAGCACGTCGCGCGGCGGCAGCACGCCCAGGGCGTTCGGCTGGAAGCATTCGGGACTCTTGACCGAGGGGAAGACGGGGTCGCCGTCCTTATC
>JAISNX010000138.1 GCA_031276015.1 Azoarcus sp. | reverse complement strand
CGACACGGGCGGGCCGATATGCAGCAGGGCCAGCGCAGGCAGGGACAGACCCGGCAGGTCGACGGGCAGCGCGAACCAGACCGCCAGCCCCCACCACAGGGTGAGAGCGCCAAAGCCCGCCACACGCCAAAACCATTTTTTCATGATTCAGCCGTCGACCGTGCTGCGCGATTGCCCTCCGGAAATCAGCGTCGCGCCGCAAGATGTCACATCATCCTCGCGCGCGAGCGCAAGCCCCAGGTAGCTCGCGCTCTCCGATCCCGACACGATCTCGTGCGTGCCGCCGCACTTCGGGCACGTCACCAGGCAGCCGACGGTCGCCACGGGAATGCCGTCGATGGTCTTGCCTGCGTGCCCGGAGATCACCTCCCCGCCGTGACTGGTGCGGTCGCCCAGCACGATGTAGCGTCCGCCGCTCATTTTGTTTCCTCCTCTGGTTGGCCGGTTGCCGCTTGCGCTTCGGTCGTGGGGCGTAGGCGGATGGTTTTGACGATGGCCTCGTAGAGCGCGCGCACTTGCGGCGTGGGCAGGGACGAAGCGGTGTTCAGCACGTTGGCGGGCGTGATTCCCGTGAGGATTTCCAGGCGGATGCCGGGCTTGAGCGGGTTTTTCGGTTCCCCTGGGGTTTCCCATACATAGCCGTGCCCGATCCCCGTCTCGTCTTCCACCCTGCCCGACAGCAGCACTTCTTCGCCATCCAGTCCGTTGACGGTTCGCTTGCCTTCCTTGTCCCAATGGATGCCCTTTTCGTCGCCTTTCGATTTTTCGATGAGCGACGGTTCCGGACGGCGGTACACCATGCTGCCTATCGAAATCTTGACATCGGGGTTGTCCTTCAGGTGAAACGCAAGGTCGGCCTCCTCCGCCCACCCCGGCGTGCCTTCTCCCGCGATAAATCCGCTCCCGAAGCAAAACCCAGGCTCCTTCGGTATCTCGTAGTCCGGACGGTAGCGCAGCGCGGGAAGAATGATGTCACGGTAGTTCCTGACCGCCCTTTCGATTTGCCTTTCGCTGCGAGCTTCCGCCGTGAAATAGAAGTAGTAACCCAGCTTGCGCAGGGCAAAGACATCCAATGCGTAAGACATGTCGCCCATTATCGACTTATGTTTGCTCACAATAATCTGGTTGTTACTGTTATCCGGGTATTCGCTTCTCTCATAATGGTCTTCGTATTCATGGGTTATATTTTTCCGCTTCTCAAGCATGGCCTTCACCTTGGCATGAAACTCCTCTTTACCGCGCCCGATTTTGAAGGGTTCCGCGTAGTAGTCATGCCATTGCCCGTCCAGCACCGCCTCGCGCGGCACATTCACCAGAAAGCGGCCAAAGCAGTAGGTATCGGCGTATTCAAACATCGTAGCCTCCGAAGCATGGGAAATGGAACAGGCAAAAAACGTGAGGAAAGCGAGCAGGCAGGGCATATGCGGCATGGACGGCTCCTTTCAGCATGGCAGGGGCGGCGCGGCTTTCTGGACAATCCGGGCAATGAAGTAGATGGTCGCCCGGTAGGCGTGGAGATCGTCGAAAGCGGATTGGTGCTCGAAGCCCGGTATGCCGAGTACTTCCTTGAGTTGCGGCGTGAGTTTCTCCAGATATTCGCCGGAATCTTTCGCCACGGTGCCGTCGCCCGCTTGGTTGCGCGTGTTCGGCAGCCTGAAACTCACCAGCCGCTCGCCGCCCGCCAGTTCCCTGGCGCGCAGGAGACTGTCCTCCGTGTAGACGGCAGCGGCCGCCTTGCGATAGACCGGCACGTGCGCCTTGCCGCTTTGCTGGCCCTTGCCCGGCGCGGTCTTGAAATAGTCCCGCCGCAAGGGCCGGGTACAGGCTTCGTCTTCGTAGCAGTCCGTGTAGCTGTCTACGCCCGCCGGACACGTCCAGCCGACGTAGCCGAAGGAATTTTCCTCTGCGGTGCCGTAGTAGCCGTAGGTTTCGGGGTGGGCGTAAAGGCCCAGCCTGTCGTGAAACATCGCAGCCTTTTCTATGGCTTTCCCATATGCCTTCTTGGGTGTCAGCTTTTCACCTTCTCCCGCCTCATCCTCTCCGCCCGGTTCATCCTCCCCCGTCATTTCCCCCAAGGGATCCATCAGGCTCGGATCGACCATGCCCCACCAAACATCCTCGGTGGTCTTGGCATAGATTTCCGTGTAGGGGTCGGACTCTGGCAGGCTAAAGAGCAAATCCCCGCCGTCTTCCCGGTCGCCTCCATACACCCTGAGCCAGTGCGGCGGATGATCCTTGGTGGGCGCGAGCGCGAACGGCCCCGGACAGCGCGCGAGCTGCACGGTCATGTCTTCCTGGTTGCGGCCCATGATCGCCGCGACCACGCGCCCCGCAATGTCGAAGAAGTGCTTGATTTCCTGCCCCGCCCGCAAGCGCCGGTAGAGCACCGCCGCCCCCACGGTGGGCTGCACGCCGTGCACGATGCCCAGCACCTTGTCCGGGGCCAGTTGTGCGCCGCGCCGCGCGATGAGACCGCCCATCGAGTGCGTCACCAGAATGACCTTGCCCTGATGCCGGAAATAGGCGCTCTTGTCGTAGTGCGCCAGCACCGCGTCGATGTAGCTCACCAGCCCAGAGGCGGCTTCTTCCGCGTCTTTGAGCCAGTTGTAACCGTAAGCCCAGACCGGGTAGTAGTAGTCGTCCAGGCGCTGGATTTCGTCATCGGACAGGGCGGGCAGCGTCTTGCCCCAGGCTTGGGTCGTCTCTTTCACCGCCTCGGCGTAGTCCGGCTCGTCCCATTGCCTGGCCGTCACCGGCTCCGCGCCCAGGTGCCGCAGCATGCCGATTTCCGGCAAGAGATAGTTGCCGCCCGCGCCCAGCGGGTGGCCCGGCAGGGTGCACTGGTCGTTCAGACTCGTTTCCAGCTTTTGCAGGAAGGCGTGGTAGCTCATCGCGTGCAGCGCGCCCCAGCCGCGTTTTCTGGCCTCGTCGCTGTCGAGCCAGTACGTCTTGTTGCCGATGGCGCATTTGCCGTCCGGATTGATCTCGGTTTCATCGGGATTGAAAAGTCTCTGGCGTGTTTTGTTGGTCCGCGTTTTGGCGCTGATCGCCTGCCCGATCCCCCCAAGCGCGCTGTTCGGCGGTGCCCAGGTGTTTTCCTGGCCCCGGCGCAGATTCGTTCCCGCGATGCCCGGCACGAAGATCACCGGGAGCACGTCGCGCGGCGGCAGCACGCCCAGGGCGTTCGGCTGGAAGCATTCGGGACTCTTGACCGAGGGGAAGACGGGGTCGCCGTCCTTATC
>JAISNX010000117.1 GCA_031276015.1 Azoarcus sp. | reverse complement strand
GGAAGGCATATGTCTGTGTCCAGGTCAAAGTAGATAACAGCCTGGAAGTTAACACAGCTTGACAATAGCCTATCAACCTTTTACTGAAAATTACTTTGGAATTGCGGGGAAACCTTAGGCCGCGCCGCCGGGGTGTGGTACCGCTATGACGCCCAGACCAAGGCGTACATCCTGATGGACGCAAAGGAGTATCAGCAGGACATCGCCATCACCCGCGACGAGATTACCCGCAGCTACGTGCTGCGGCATCACAACGTAGTCAGTGTTGCCAACGCCATCGAGGCGCTTTTTGGCGACAGGGTAAACCTCGTCGAGCCGGTGGAGGAAATGCCGCCGGTCGACATGGGGGGCACGAGCCGCGGCGGCAGCGGTTACGGCGGCAGCAGCTATGGCGGCTACGGCGGCAGCAGTTACGGGGGATACGGCAGCAGCAGCAGTTACGGCAGCAACCGCAGCTTCAGCAGCGAGGGGGTGTATGCCCGCCGCAGCGGCGGCTCTTCCCGGTCGCGGCAGGCGCAGCAGACCGATGCGCGCAAGGAGATCGCCAGTGTTTCGCAGGCCGGGCTGGAGGCGGCAACGGGCGTCGACAGCACGCAGGCAAGCAGGCTCGATGCTTCCGAAGTGCTCGCCAGCGCGAACAAGGGGCCGGAGATCAATGTCACCTACAACAAGCTGCACAACATGCTGATGGTGCGCACGAGCGATGAAGCCGCCCTGAAGGAGATCGACAAATTCGTTGCCAGCATGGATCTTCCGCCGCGCCAGGTATTGCTGGAGATGCGCATTCTGGAGGTGGAGCTTGGCAAGGATTTCCGCTCGGTGTTCGACATCGGCACAAGCGGGGATTCCACCGCGCGCGGCCCGCAGGAACTGGGCACCAGCAGCGGCGCGAGCGGCGGCAGCGCGGGCAGCTACCCCGGCATTGCCGCTTCGCTGGGCAATTTTGCCGCCGAAGCGGCCCCGACGGCCATCTGGCAGCTTGTCAACGACAGTCTGCGCCTGCGCCTGCAACTGCTGGAGGGCGAAAACCGCGTCAACGTACTTGCCACGCCCATGCTGGTGGCCGCCAACAACCAGCCCGCGCGGCTGTTCATCGGCGACGAGCAGATTCTGGTCACGGGCGCAAGCGCCGAGAGCATCACCGGCACCACGGGCATCGTCAATACAATCGTCACGGTGGAAACCGAGAGGCGCAACGTTGGGCAAACCCTGATCGTCCTGCCGCGCATCAACGCCGACCGCTCAATAACGCTCACCATCGACCAGGACAACTCCCACATCATCACCGGCGGCTCCAAGCTGCCGCTGTCATTGGGCAACGGCAGCATCCAGAATTACTCCATCGACACGGTAAACACCGCCAATCTGCAAGTCACCGCGCACGCGCGGGACGGCCTGACCGTGGCGGTGGGCGGCATGATCAGCCAGCGCGTGAGCGACGCGGAAGAAAAAGTGCCCTTGCTCGGCGATATTCCCGTGCTTGGCCATTTGTTCAAGAAAACCGTGCGCGGCAATTCGCGCAGGCAGCTTGTGCTGCTGATTACGCCGCATGTCCTGGAGACGCCGGAAGAAAGCGACGCGCTGGCGCGCAGCAAAGAGGATGGCGTGCGCAACATGGACGCGGATGGCATCCGGGGCCAGCGGACGCCCGATTTCTGGCGGCAGGAGTCCATGTTCAATCCGAAGAATGGCCTCGCGTCCGTCGCGGCCCCGCCTGAAAAGGCCGCTTCCGTTGCGGCACCGGAAACCGCTTCCGGCAAACCGGACAGCAGTCGTTTCACCGCCATTGCCCGCGCCGCTGCCGATGCCGTGCGCCGCATTGACCCGAACGCCACACACCCGGAAAGCGGTCTGACGCCGGTTCCCTTCCGTCGCGTGCGGCGGCGGCTGGACGGCGAGCGGGAATACTGGGCGCTGCATGCCTGGAAGAAGGACGATTTCTACGTCACGGCCCTGCGCGTCATCAACTTGGGCACGCAGCCCGCGAGCTTCGACCCGGCCCTGATCGCGGGCCGTTGGTCGGCCATCGTGGCGGAGCGCCGACAACTCGATCCGGCGGGTGGGGCGGCGTCCTGGACGTGGGTGTATGCGATTTCCCGCCAGCCGTATGAGCAGGCCGTGGAGCAGCCATGAAACGGCAACAGGTGAGGCTGGCGGTGCTTTGGGCGCTTTCCGCGCCGCTGGCGGCGCATCCGCTGGACGATGCCGGTGTCTGGGTCTATGAGGACGCGCCGTCCGGCGCGGAAGCGCGGCCCGAGGCGACGGCGACGCAGCCCGGCGCGCCCGACACGTTTTTCATAACGGTTTTCCCGGAAACCGACGGGAAGCGGCCCGCGCGGGAAGCTCCGGCCCGGCGTGCCGCGAACGTAGCGCATGGCGCGGAGCCGGAAGGCCGTGTCAATGCCTGGACGGCCTCCCTGGGCTATCGCCGCGAGACGCTCGACTGGAGCATTGCCGGTACCAATGGCTTCCCCGACGTTCTTTCCAGGCTGGATTGGGATGTGGAGATGGCGGAGCTTCGCATCAATGGCGAGTGGATGGCCGCCAACGGCTTCACCATTGCCGTCGAGGGGGCTTATGCCTCGGCCTTTTCCGGCGAAGTGCGGGATTCCGACTACGACCTCGATAGGCGGGAGCATGAATTCTCGCGCTCCTATTCTGAATCGCACCGGAGCACGGCGAGCCGCGTCGCGCTGGGCCTGGGCTGGCGCATCTTGCCCCACAGCCGCGTGGGGCTGACGCCGATGCTGGGCTATGCGTATCAGGAGCAGGATTTGCGCGCCAGGCACGGGCGACAGGTTCTCAGCGAACCGTGTGCCATCTGCGACGCCGACGGCGACGGTATTGGCGGCGACATCATTACCCCCCCGGTCGGCACCCGCCTTACCGGCTTGGACATTCACTACCAGCCGCGCTGGCACGGCCCCTGGCTGGGTCTGCGGCTCGATGCGCGCATCGGGAGCCGGTTCGGCCTGCACGTCGGGGCAAAGTACCAATGGTTCAACTACCGCGCCAATGCCGACTGGAATCTGCGCGAAGAATTTGCTCACCCCCGCAGCTACACACATCACGGCGACAGCCGCGGCTGGCAAGGGGAAATCGGCATGCGCTGGCGGCTATCGGCGCAGAGTGCCATCACACTCACTGTGGATCAGCACCAGCAGCGCCTGAAACGCGGAACGGATCGCACTTTTTTTGCCGACGGCAGAACATCGAAAACCCGTCTCAATGATGTGAACTGGGATAGCTGGGGCGCGGCCCTGGGTTGGCGCGTGGAGTTTTGAAGAAATGCCGATTGCGCCGATGCGAATATCCTCCGCATTTTTTGTGCCGATTTCAATAAACAGGACTGATGGTGCATGTATCGTCGTGTATTATGTCGCAGTTTTGCATGTCATCGACCAGGTGGTGATGGCTGCAAACTTCGATGCGACAGGGAGCGAAACATCGCAAACAGGGGTGTGCGTCAGCGCCTGCCGTATTTATAAATACGACATTGGAGCGATCATGAAACGGCAATATGCACTACTGACGCTGGTTTCAGCGTTTTCCGCGCCACTCGTGGCGCATGCGGTGGATGGTACAAGTATCTTCGCGCGCGACGATGCCCGGCTCGGGGCCAAGGCGCAATCCGGAACGGAGGCGTCGCCCGGCATGACGGCGCGGTTTGGAGGGGGCAATTCGTTTTCCATGACAGCGTTTTCGGACGTCGGCAAGCGCCGAACCATGCCGAACATGTTGGCCCAGAACACCGTGGATGCAAATGGCGGGATAGGCGCGGATGTGGCGAAGGGCGCGAATCCGCGCGAATGGACTGCCTCGTGGGGAGCCGCCATCGGCTATCGTCATGCAAGTCTCGATTTCAATATCGGCTACGATAACGGCTTGCCTGACTGGCCTGACGTCCTCTCCGAACTGAAATACGATGCGGAGATGAACGAGCTTCGCGTAAACGGCGACTGGAAGCTCTTCAATGGGCTTGTCGTCACCGGAGAGGCTGCTTACGCCTACGGATTTTCCGGCGATTCGCGGGATTCCGATTACGCTTCCAGCGGGCGGCGGGACGAATTCTCGCGCTCCTATGCCAAAACACATGGCAGCACGGCAAGGCGTCTCGCGCTCGGGGCGGGGTGGCGCATCCCGTTGCCGACCCGCCGCATCGGGGTGACGCCTTTGGCGGGCTATGCGTATCAGTATCAGGACTGGCGCGTCCGTCATGGTCGACAGGCTGTCAGCGAGCCTGGCCTCATCGGCGGCGACCATGTTCCTCCGCCGGTTGGCCGAAGGCTCCATGGGCTGGATTCGCATTACAAACCGAGCTGGCATGGCCCCTGGCTGGGCGTGCAACTCGATGCGAATCTCGCAAGGCAGTTCGATTTACGGTTCGGCCTGAAGCATCAATGGTCTCGCTACTATGCCGAAGGCGAGTGGAATCTGCGCAGGGATCTCAAGAAAACCGGTTTCAAGCACCACGGCGACAGCAAGGGCTGGCAAACGGAAATCGGCGCGATCTGGCGGTTCCTGCCGCACAACGCCCTGAGCTTTACGCTGGATTGGGGCGAACAGCGGCTGACGAATGGTTCGGAGCGCAAGTTTTTCTCCGATGGCACGACGTCGAAGATTCGTCTCAATGAAGTAAATGCGGAAAGCTGGGGCGCGTCCTTGGGCTATCGCATGGATTTTTAGAGGATTTCATGATCGCACCCCTTCTTCCTGTTTTCTGCCCGATGCCGAATGACAACAGTGCTTCCTGTCATGAACGATTCGAGCGCCCGCCATAGTTTGTCGCGGGAAGCGGGTCGTTCTCCATCAATGCCGATAAGCATGCAGGAGGGGATTCATGTCTTCCGCCCAATCCATTCTTCAACCCGTTCCGCGTCACGCCGGGGACACGGACGCCGATAGGCCGTCCGTGGATGCCGCGCAGCTCTCAAGCCTGCGTGCCTTGCCCGACAAGGTCGGGCAAATCCTGCTCGGCAAGGACGAGGCCGTGCGTCTCGCGTTTGCCTGCCTCATCGCGGACGGGCATCTGTTGATCGAGGATCTGCCGGGCATGGGCAAGACCGTGCTCGCGCACGCGCTGGCCCGCGTCGCCGGTTTGCAGTTCAACCGCGTGCAGTTCACCAGCGACATGTTGCCGGGCGACCTCACCGGCGCGGCGGTGTTCGACCGCGACAAGGGCGAATTCGTCTTTCACCCCGGCCCGGTTTTCACGCAGGTGTTGCTTGCCGACGAAATCAACCGCGCCTCGCCGAAAACCCAGTCGGCCTTGCTGGAAGCGATGGAAGAGCGGCAGGTCTCGAACGATTGCGAGAGCCGCCCCTTGCCTCGGCCCTTCTTCGTCATTGCCACGCAGAACCCGGTCGACCAGCTTTCCACCAACCCGTTGCCGGAGGCGCAGCTCGACCGCTTTTTGATGCGTCTGGCGCTCGGCTATCCGGACATGGCGGCGGAGTTGGAAATCCTGCGTGGCGAAGACCGCCGTGTGTTGCTCGAACGCACCGAACCGGCGCTGGATGCCGGGCTGCTTCTCGCCTTGCAGGCGCAGGCGCGGGCCGTCCATGCCGCCGGGCCGTTGCTCGCCTATATCCGTGCGCTGGCGGAGCACACCCGCCATGGCGCAGGGCTGGCCTACGGCCTGTCGCCGCGCGGCGCGCAGGCATTGCTTGCCGCCGCCCGTGCCTGGGCGCTGCTCGACGGGCGCGATCATGTGCTGCCGGGCGATGTGCAGGCGGTGTTTCCGGCGGTGGCCATCCATCGTCTCGGCCTGGGCGACGCGCGCGGGGCCGATGCGGCGGCGCGCGAACTACTGGCCGCCGTGCCTCTGCCATGAACAGGGTAGACGCGCATCCCATGGAATGGGCAACGCAGACCATGGAACGGGCAGCGTATCCCATGGAACGGGCAGCGCAGCCCACGGAATGGGCAGCGTATCCCACGGAACGGGGAGCGCATCCTGTGGGACGGGCATCGCAGCCCACGGAACAGGCGGCGCGTCCCATGGAATGGGCAACGCAGACCATGGAACCGGGAGTGCATTCCTCTCTTTTCCCCCGTCATTGCGAGGGCCGCAGGCCCGCGGCAATCCACTGCGTGAACCGGCATGGCGCGCTCCACCATGGATTGCCGCGTCGCTACGCTCCTCGCAATGACGGGGCTGGGACGCGCGACGACGGTTTACACACAGGGGCGGGCCGATGAACGCGCGCGTCGTACTTGCGCCCACGGCGTCCGGCCTCGTCTGGCTGCTGGCGGTGTTCGCGCTGCTCGCCGTCGCTATCAACTACGGCAACAACCTGGTTTTCGCGCTCGCCTTCCTGCTGCTCTCGGTGTGGGTGACGGCGGGCTGGCAATGCCGACGGAGCCTTTCCGGGCTGGAATGGCTGCCCGCGCCCGCACCGGAAGCCTTCGCAGGCGAGGCGCTGCACATCTCGGGCAGCGTCCGCGTCAGGCCGGGGCGACGGCACGGCCCGCTGATGTTGTGCGCCGGGCGGGGACGACACCGCCATTGCGGCCCCGCCACGCGGATGCGGGATGCGGACGCGCTCGAATTGTCCCTGCCCGCGCCCGCGCGCGGACGGCGGCGAATCGGGGATTTACAGCTTTTCTCGCTTCACCCGCTCGGCCTGTGGCGGGCGCGGCGGGCGCTGCCCGATCTGACGGCGCTCGTCTACCCGCATCCGGCGGGCGACCGGCCACTTTCCGGCAATGCGCCCAGTCCGGCGCACAGGCGGCAGGAATCGGGCGATTTCCAGGGCGTCCGGGCCTACGCGCCGGGCGATTCGCCGCGCCGGATCAACTGGCGGATTTATGGCCGCCGGGACGAACTGGCGGTCAACAGCTTCGACGGCGGCACGGGCGGGCGGGCGCTGTGGCTGGATGCCGCCGCCTGCGAGGGCGACCTGGAAACCCGCCTCTCGCAGTTGTGCCAGTGGGTGGTTGCCGCCGAACGGCAGGGGAAGGAATACGGTCTGCGCCTGGGCGACGGGCAGGATCGCCCGCCCGGACGGGGACGCACCCATTACCGGGCCTGTCTGGCACGGCTGGCGCTGTACGGAGAACCGGCGGGGCAGGGCGCTGCTCCCCACGCATCGCAAGGAGTCACCTCATGACCAACAAAACCGCAATGGACATCCCAGTGGATGCCCTGATGGAAACCCCGGCGGTGCCCGAGGCCGCCAACAGTCTGGCGGTGTCGCACAAGCGGGAGCCTTCCCGCAATCTGATGATGTCCATGATCTACAGCCTCGGCATCGCCTGTGCCACCGGCATCGCGCTGCTGCTGCCGCTCGGCAACGGACATCTGGTGCTGGTTACGCTGGTGGCGCATCTGGTTTCCGGCGTGCTCGCGCTGGTGTTTTTCATTCCCTTCCTTTTCGTGCACCTGCGCGACGGCAGGGAGCTGTTCCGGCATCTCGTCATGCCGTGGCGGCTGCTGCACCAGTTGTACAAGAACGAGCCGCTTTACCACCGCCTGCTCGGCTACTTCCTGATGTGGTGTCTGGTGCTGACGATCGTCACCGGCCTGGGGATTGCCTCGCCTGCCATTTCCTACCTTTCGGGGCGGGCCGCGATCCTGCCTTACGGTGTCGGCCCCGCGCTGCTGCGGCTGCACTTCACCTTCTCCGGGTTGCTCGTCTTTTTCGTGCTGCTGCACTTCCCGAAAAAGGTGCGCTCATGAAGATGAAATTCCCCGCGCATTTCTTCGCCCTGCCGCTCGGGCGCTTCCTGCTCGCGCTGGTCTGCGCGCTGGTGCTGGCGCTGGTGCTCGACCGCCTGCTGCCGCCGCCCGCCGAGCTGGGCGTGACGCCGGAGAAGGATTTGCCGCTCTATTCGCAGCCCTTCGGCAAGGGGCATTCGCCGTTCTACCCCGGCGAGTTGTCGACGCCGGACGGCAAGCTCGTCAACTGGCGGGCCGTGCCCGGCGCGCTGAACTGCGGCGAGTGCCACCTGAAGGAGACGCTGGAGTGGGCGACGTCGATGCATGCCATCTCCGACCTCGACCTGATCTACGACAGCACGGTGCGGGAAAACACCGCCGCCAGCCGCGCGGGCAAGGCGGGGCACGGGGACGAAAAGGGGCGCTGGTGCGAGTCTTGCCACAACCCGCTCGGCACCCTGGCGGGCGCGGTGACGCTCGCCAACAGCGTGCAGGAAATCGAGGCGATGGAAGAAGGCACGGCCTGCGTGGTCTGCCACGCCGTCAACCGCGCCGAACCGCTGGCGGGCAACGGCGCGCTGGAGGTCGACATCAACGGCATTTTCCGTTATTCGCACCCGGCGCTGATTGCCGCCGCGCCCTCGCGCCACGTCCGCGACATGCGCGCGCGCCGCAGTCATCCCCTGATGGGCGACAGCGCCCTGTGCGGCGCGTGCCACACGGAAATCCGCCCCACCTCGGTCAACGCGGCCACGCCGCCGCTGAACCTCCAGGACACTTACAGCGAATGGCGGCAGTCGCCCTACGCCAGGGCGGGCATCCAGTGCCAGGACTGCCACATGGCCGCCGACCCCGCCGGGTTCGTCGCCGCCCTGAAGCGGGGCGAGCGGCCCCGGAAAACGGTGTCGCACCGCTTCGTGGGCAACAATTACCTGCTCTCCAACACGGCTTTGCCCGCCGGTCTGCTTTCCGCCCTGCGCGGCGGCTCGCCGCCGGGGCTGAACCGCCTCTACGATCGCGCCGCGTTCAAGAAGGAACTGGGCAGGACGAACGAGGCCGTCGTCGCCCTCCTGCGGGAAGCCGCCGAGCTGCGGGTGGATGCCGTGCCCGGCACGCCGGATGACGGGGTGCCGCAATTGCGGGTTTTCGTGACCAACGCGGGCGCGGGCCACGCGCTGCCCACCGGCCCGCTCGACCAGCGTTATTTGTGGCTGGAAGTGCAGGCAAAGGACGCCATGGGCAATACCGTGTTCCATCAGGGCCGCTTCGACGAGAAGAAAGGCACGGAACCCCCGGATGCCGTGCGCTGGATGAAGGAGGTGTACGACACCAGCGGCCAGCCCGAGCGCCGCCACCTGCTCTTCGACGCCTACACGCTCCACTACACGCGCAAGCCCATCCCGCCGCACCAGACCGACACGGTGAATGTCCGCCTCGCCCTGCCGCCGGGCGTGCAGGGGCCGGTCACGGTGGATGTCCGCCTCTGGTACCGGATCGCCGTACAGGACATCCTCCGGAACATCGAAAACCAGGGTCTGGGCAAGGTCGATGTCATCATCCCGCCCCTGCTCCTGAAAGAAGTGCGCCACGAACTCGCGCCGCGCGCGCTCTCCGGCGGCGGCAGCGGCGCGCGGGGAGGAAAGTCATGAACGGCCTGTCATCCGGAACATCCCGCCGGGCGGCGCGTTTTCCCAGTCTCACGGAAATCCTGGCCATTGCCCTGCCCGTCATTGCCGCCGCGGTCATGGGCGTGTATCTGGTTTCCGGCCTGCCCAAGGGCGAGGACGCGAACTATGCCCGCGCCCGCGACGACATCCGCGCCCTGCGCAGCGTGCTGCTCCTCAGCCCTCAGGGGATGCCCGGCACGGAAGCGGGCCTGCGCGCCCTCGTCGACCGGAAGGAAATCCCTTTCCTGCCGCAAGACCCCTGGGGGCGTCCCTACCAGTACCGCAATCCGGGCAAGGAATACGCCTACGAACTCTTCTCGCTTGGCCCGGACGGCGTGGAGAGCAAGGACGACGTGATTGCCTGGAACCTCTACGGCGGACGATGAAATGGGGATGCGTTTCGCGCTTTCTTCGCCGCTTCCGCCCGTGCCCGCCGCCGGGAGAGCCTGCGCGGGCTGGAGCTTCGCCCTGCTGGTGCTGACGCTGGCCAGCCACGCGCCCGCCCTGCCGCTGGCCGCGTGGCCCGCGCTGCTTTTCGCGCTGTGCAGCCGGGGTCTGCCGCCACGGGCCTGGGTGCCCGCCCTGCGGCTCGTCTTCCTCGGCGGGGTCGTGGTCGCCGCCGGGCTGGCCTTCGGCTGGACGGACAGCCGGACGATACGCATCGCGCTGCTGCTCGTGCTGGCGCTCAAATGGGCCGAAGCGCGCGGCGCGCGGGAATTCGCCCTGCTCGCGGGCGGCTCGCTGCTCGCGGGCGCGATCGGCCTGCTGTACTGGAGCGAATGGACGGGCCTGGCGCTCATCCTCATCCTGCCGCTGCTCGCGCTCGGCGTGCTGGAGACCGCGGCGGAAGCGGAAATGCGCGGCGGGCAGGCGCAAACCCCCTTGTCCGTCCGCGCGGCATGGCGGCGCGTCGGCGCGCGACTGGGTGGCAACCTGGGCCGCCTCGCGCTGGCCCTGCCGCTCACGGTGGTGCTGTTCTTCTTCTTCCCGCGCATACCGGGGCCGCTCTGGGACATCGGCCTGACCTTCGGCCTGCCGCTATCCGTTTCGCTGGAAAAATCCAACCAAGGGCTTGGCGTCTCCACCCGCCTGAAACCCGGCCAGAGCCAGGCCCAGTCCGGCATCTCCGAGAGCGCGCCGGTACTGATCGCCGAATTCGAGAACTGGGTGCCGCCCACCAGCCTGCTTTACTGGCGCGGGCCAGTCTATTACGAATTCGACGGGCGCGAATGGCGGCTCGGCCCGGAATACGAAGCCGGGCAGGGGCGCACGCTCATGCGGCGCGGCTGGACGAAGGGCGGAGCCTTTTCCGCGACGCTGAAGAGGAAGTCGAACGAAATCACCTACTCGGTGCGCCTCACCCCGCACGACCGCCTCTGGCTCTACGGGCTTGACCTGCCCGCCGCGCTGGATGCCGAATCCTTCATCAGCACCGACTGGCAGGTGCTCGCCCACCGCCCCGTGGAAGCCGAAACGCATTACCGGCTGAAATCCTGGCTGGAGTGGGAAGCGGGCGGCACGCTCGACGAGGCCCTGCGCCTGCGTGCGCTGGCCCTGCCCGAAACCGGCAACCCCCGCCTGCGCTCGCTCGGCGCGGAACTGGCCGCGCAGCCGCCGGAGGCGCGCGTCGTCTCCGCCCTCAGGATGCTCCAGAAAAACGGCTACAAAGTGCGCGACCGCTTCGCCTTCCGCGAAGGGCCGGATGCGTTCGACGAATTCTGGTTCGACACCCGCGAAGGCAACGCCGACCTCTACGCGGGCGCATTCGTCTACCTGATGCGCGCTGCCGGGCTGCCCGCGCGGCTCGTCACCGGCTACCGGGGCGGCAAACTGATGGCGCTCACCGATTACGTCATCGTCAAAAAGAGCCACGCCCACGCCTGGACGGAAGTCTGGGACGAAGCGCGGGGCTGGCGGCGGATCGACCCCGTCGACATGATCGCGCCGGAACGCTTCGCCAACGTCGGCAAACCGGCTGCCGCGCCCAAACCCGCGGCCAGCACCGCGCCCAAACCGCCGCCGCAACAGCCCGCGCGCCGACAGACGCCAAACCCCGCGCCACGGCAGACGCTGCCCGCGCCGACCGGCGGCGCGCCCGTTGCCGTGAGAACAGTGGGCAGCGGGCTGGACGATTTCTTCGCGCGCTGGATTTTCCGGCTCGACGGCGAAACGCAACAATCGCTGCTCGCCATGCTCGGCGACAGACTTGGCGAAAAACTCGGCGGCGCACTGGGCAGCAAATTCGCCTGGGTCTGGCTGCTGACCGGCGCGGCGCTCTCCAGCGCCCTCGTGCTCGGCATCGGGCAGCTTATTGCCTGGCGGCGGGAAGCCCGCAGCCTGCCGCCGCCGCAACGGCACTGGAACCGCCTGGGCCGCCTGCTCGCCCGCCGGGGCTTTCCGCAAGCCGCCTGGGAATGCCCGGCCAACTTCGCCCGGCGCGTCGCCGCTGCCCGCCCGCTCTGGGCGGAGGCCCTGCGCGCCCTGGCGGACGCCTACACCGGCTGGCGCTACGCCCCCGCGCGAGCGGACGCCCCTCGCCGCGTCGAAACCTGCGCCCGCAAACTGCACAACCTGATCCTGGCCGACACCGCCGCGCCCCGGCCCAAACCTTAGAGCAAATCAACTTTATGAGGCTCATATCAAGCCGATCGTCACGAAGCGACGTGGTAATCCATGCAACGGTTCAGTCATCGGGAACGCCGGGGAAAACGGAATCGCCGTATGGATTGCCACGGGCCTTCGGCCCTCACAATGACGGCGGTTCTCTTTGGGCTTCAATTTGTTGATCTGCTCTAAACCACCCCGAGGATCCGCCATGCTCCAGCCGTTCCGCGCCATCCTGTGCGCCTGCCTCTTCTTCCTCCTGGCCGCGCCCGCCGCCGCCGCGTCCGCCTCGCCCGACGGCGGCGCGGTCATTGCCGAAATCCTCCGTCGCGGCGAAGCCGCCGTCGCCGCCTACGACGAAACCCGCGCGCTCGCCACCGCCACCGAATTCTCCTCGCTCTACTTCGAGCATTTCGAGGCACTGGAACTCGACCTCGGCCTGCGCGACGCCGGGCTGAAAAACGAACTGGAAGTGCTCTTTGGTGCGCTCAACGGCAGCGCCATGCGCGGCGTGCCGCGCGAACGGCTGGAAAGCGCCTGGCGCGACCTGAAAACAAAACTCGTGGACGCCCAGGCCCTCTACGGCGAGGGCGCGGGCGTGGACGACGGCAGCGCCGCCTTCCTCAAAGCCTTCCTCATCCTGCTGCGCGAAGGCACCGAAGCCCTGCTCGTCGTCGGTGCGCTGGCCGCCTGGCTGCGCCGCTCCGGCGCGGCGGACAAGGTGTGGGTCATCCACGCGGGCGTCGCCGTGGCGATCCCCCTGTCGCTGCTCACCGGATGGGCCGTCGACACCCTGCTCCAGCGCATCGGCGCGCCACTGGCGGTGGTGGAAGGCGTCACCATGCTTGCCGCCAGCGCCATGCTTTTCTACGTGAGCTGCTGGCTCTTTGCCAAACGCGAGGCCCGGCGGTGGGAAGAATGGATTGCCGGGCAAATGGAAACCGCCCTCGGCACCGGCTCGCTGCTGGCGCTCGGCGGCACCGCCTGCCTTGCCGTTTACCGGGAAGGCGCGGAAACCGTCCTGTTCTACCAGGCGCTCGCCGTCGGCACCGCCGGGCAGGAGAACGCCATCTACGCCGGATTCGCCCTCGCCGTCCTCACGCTTGCCGCGCTCTACTTTGTCATGCGCCACGCCGCGCTCCGCCTGCCTTTCGGCCTCTTTTTCGGCGCAACCTCCGTGCTGCTCTACGGGCTATCCGTCGTCTTTCTCGGCCAGGCCATCGTCGAACTCCAGGCCGCGGGCTGGATGGCCAGCATCTACCTGCCGGGCTTCCCGCAAATAAGCTGGCTGGGCATTGCCCCGAGCGCCCAAAGCCTGGGCGCGCAAAGCCTGCTGCTGCTCCTGCCCCTTATCTGGCTCGCGTATCGCCGCTTCGGCAAAAGCGCAGCCGCCACCGCGCCGGTTGCCTGAAACCGCGCGCCCCACAACATCACAACCGGAGAACCATCCATGAAATCCGCCGCATCCCTCATTGCCCTGTTCGGCCTTGCCGCCGTGCTCACCGCCTGCGAAAAAGAAGTCCGGAGCGTCGAATGGTACAAAGCCAACGACGCCGAACGCATGGCCGTCATCATCGAATGCAAGTCGAACCCCGACAAGCTGAACAAGACGGAGAACTGCATCAACGCCAAGAAAGCCAACCGGGAAATACTCAATCCGGGGCGCTGAGGACACGCGAACGGGGCGGCGTGCGCCGCCCCGGCGGGATCAGGGCTTCAACTGTTTCGGAAGGGTCAACCGTTCCGGAACGTAACGGTTGGCCTGGATGTCGGGCGACAGGCCCGCCGAGAGGACATCTGCCGTGACCGGCAGGAAGCGCGCGTCGTGCGTCTCCCAGAGCGACTTCAGCCGCGCCAGTTCGGCGGGGTGTTTGTCTGTTTCAGATTGGCGCGTTCGTGCTGGTCGGCGACGACATCGAAGAGGAATTCGTATTGGGGCCTTCCCAGGGCCAGCACGCCGCGACATGCTCCGGATGCGCGCCGTTATCAGGGCGCGGACGGAAATGCGCTGCCTGTCGGGGGGCCGGTGGCGTCGGCGGGTTGCTGGTTTTGCAGCAGTTGGGTATCCGAGGGGCAGCAGGTTTGTGGGGTTGTAATCGGCTGTGGAAACATACAAGGGAACAGGAAGCGAGAAGCTGTTTGCAGCCACCTTCCCATAATAGGGGGGCACACAATGGATTGCCGCGCTTCGCTTGCAGTGACGATTGGCCTGATCGGCGTTTCCCGAGACAAAAAAAGCGCCGGAGAACCGGCGCTTTCAAGGACGGCGGTGCCGTTCTGATTCTTTATTGGTGTTATAACCCACGCTGTTCCATGAGATGAGTGATGGCTTCGAGCAAATCGGCCTTGGGCAGGGAAAGCGGTGCCTGACCGGATTCATAGCTGCCGATCAACACGGCCAGCACTTCCAGTTCCTCGCTTTCCGGCGTACCGGGTGCGGCTTCCCACAAATCGTCAACACGGGCCATGGCTGCGTTATAGTCATCCTCGGTGTGGATGGGTTTGATGTTCATATCGAAAAACTCCGCGTGTTCGCCTCCGTTTACGGCGTCGGAATGCGATACTTGAACGCTCGATACAGGACATATTCCCGGATTTGCCGTTGCCGTAGTGGAATAATGCGGGACTTTCGTCCAATGGCGTAACGCATCGGCCCGTCGCGGGAACGTACTGACCGGGCCGCGGTCGCAACAGATGTATTGTGACTGCGGCGTGCACGGTATTTCCGCACGGTGCGCTTGTGTTCGACGATGGACGAAACACAAAGAGGCCGTGTCTACATTAAGCCGTCACGTGCAAATTGATTTACAATAAAGCCGTTTGTTGCAATACACGGCAGTTGTGGATCGCGGTGCAGTCTGCGGCCCGATAAACCTGACTAACCATAACTCAAGGGGGTATCCATGCCTGAAGTAGTCAAAGCGAGAAGGGGGCGGCCGCCCTATGAACGGCCCGTCAAGCAGATGGTTTCACTGCGGATGGATATTGACGTGCTCGAAGGCTTGCGGGCCACGGGCAAGGGCTGGCAGACGCGAATCAACGCCATCATGCGCGAGTGGTTGAAAAACCAGCCGCCCGCACTGTAAACCGCATCTGGCGGGTGTCATGGAGCCGCGGAGGGCGTCATCTCCGCGCGTCGTCCATGGCCCCGCCGCTTCCGCAGCCTGCGCGCTGTTTGTCTGCATCGTCGAAAACATGCTTCCGGCCACGCTGCCGGAAGCATGTTTTCGGCTATGTCTCGCCGGTTTGCCTTTCCGGCCCTTGCACGATGGCGTGCGCCTGCCGGAAGGTGTCGCGGTTTTTTACATTGTCTGTCTGAGTGCGTTCCATGTCGGTTTTGGCGGCATCCGGCTTCCGGACTGTTCACCTCGCCGGGCATCGGCATCGTGGAAAGGCGGCCAGCCCGCGCATTCGCGTGAAGCGGCTAAAGTGTAAAATTCCTCGACATCCAGGCGATGCCCGTGCGGTAAAGGGCAATGACAAAGAGGAGGGGTGTTCCCTCGTCCTTTTGTCGTATGTCTGTTTCTCGTGGCCTTGCAGGGGTTTCTACGTATGCACCGGGCTGGGAAAGGGAAATATTTCGGGCTTTTGTCGAAATTTTTTACATGTCTTTATGGGAATACGGGTTTTTAAGGCGGTTGGTTTTTGCCAAGGCAATGAATAAACGCAGATATTTCATATTTCAGGAGTAGGGGCACGAATCGTGCTTTGATGTGGCCCAGGGTCGTTTCTACTTTTCGCACACACAAGGACCAGTATCATGAAAAACAAACTTTGGCTGTTCGCCATACCAGCCCTCTTCGCCGCCAGCGCAGCTAGTGCTGAGATCGTTACCAATTTCAGCGACTATTTTACGGTGGATACTGTAAATGGGAGTACCTTCTTAGTACCTATCACTCAATACCCTGCGGACAGTGGCTTTGCGAGCATAGCGGCCAAGACGGGTGATACTGTCTTTCAGTCTGCGGCATACGAGTTGAGTCCGCTCACATTTACGTATACTGGTACGGATTACTTCACACTGGACTCGTTCTGGTTTGCCAATGCATGGGGCACGCAGGATGTGACCATCACCGGCTACAAGGATGGGCAAGCGGTTGGTGAGCTGGATCTGAAAGGTGTGGGAACGGATGCAGTTCAGTACACTCCCGGCTGGGAGGCAATTGATGCGTTCTCAATCGCAACGGGTGGCACTTTCACTCCGACCACTGTTTCTGGGACATGGGGCACATCGTGGGCGTTGGGTACCACGACCATCACGCCGGGGGTTCCCGAACCTGAAAGCTATGCCATGTTGCTGGCTGGCTTGGCCTTGGTGGGTGCGGTGGCGCGTCGTCGTAGCGCATCGCGCGTCTAAGCCTTTCCTGATTCAGTGAAAAAGCCCCCGAACGGGGGCTTTTTCATGTCTGGTGCCTTTTCCCACGTGCTCCGATGCCGTGTGTTTTCAGACCGTCACGGTCTCCAGCCAATGTCGGGCCAGTTCGACCATGCGGTTGGCGAAACCCCATTCGTTGTCGAACCACACGAAAAGATTCACCATGCGCGGCCCGCAGGCGCGGGTCTGGCTGCCGTCGACGATGGCCGAATGCGGGTCGTGGTTGAAGTCGATGGAGGCGTGCGGCGCGTCCGACCAGTCGATGATCCCGGCGTAAGGACCGCGCGCGGCTGCGCGCAGCAGTTCGTTGATGCGTCCGGCGGCGATGTCTTTTTCCAGGACGAGCACCATGTCGATGGCCGAGACGTTGTGCGTCGGCACCCGGATGGCCTTGGCTTCCACGCGCCCCGCAAGCTCGGGCAAGAGGCGCTCGACCCCGCGCGCCAGCCCCGTCGCCACCGGGATGATGGACTGCATCGCCGAGCGGGTGCGGGCGAGTTCCCGATGGTGGTAGCCGTCGATGAGCGGCTGATCGTTCATCGCCGAATGCAGGGTGGTGAGCAATACCCGTTCGAGGCCGAATTCGCGTTGCAGCAGGGCAAGTACGGGAACGACGGCATTGGTGGTGCATGAGGCGGCGGAAACCAGCCTGGCGCGCGGATCGAGCTTGTCGTGGGTGACGCCGTACACCACGGTGGCGTCGACGTCATGCGCGTGCGCGCCGGGGTTGGAGAGCAGCAGGCGCGGACAGCCTGTGTCGATGAACGTCCGCAATTGCGCGCGCTCGACGTAGCGGCCCGAGCATTCGACCAGCAGATCGGGCGCGAGCGCGCGCCAGGCGGGGTTTTCGGGCGTGGTGGCATGGGTGATGGCAATCGGGCGGCCATCGAGGACAAGCGTGTCGTCGTCGTGGCAGGCGACCTGGCCGGGGAAGCGGCCATGGGTGGAGTCGAACCGGGTGAGGTGGGCGATGCTGGCGAGATCGGCGGGTTCGTTGATCGCCACGACCTGGAGCCGCCCGGCGAGCCTGGCTTCGTGGATGGCGCGCACGAAGCAGCGGCCAATGCGGCCATAGCCGTTGACCGCGATGCGGAAAGTGGCGGGCGATGCGGAAGGGGATGGGGTCAAGGCTCCCTCCTGTGGCGGGTTTTGTGGGCGTTCGGGGTATTGCGGGCGGCGATGCCGGAAGCCGTGTTGTCCGGGCGGAACGCGGCGCAGAATGCCGGGCGGGTTTCGAGGCGGCTGCCGCCGATGAGGTCGATGCAATACGGCACGGCGGGGAATACCGCATGCAGGCATTCGCCGATGGCCGCCGGTTTGCCGGGCAGGTTGATGATGAGGCTTTTGCCCCGGATACCGGCGCTCTGGCGGGACAATATCGCTGTCGGTACCGAGGCGAGCGAGGCGGCGCGCATCTGTTCGCCGAAACCCGGCAGCATTTTTTCGCAGACTGCCCCGGTGGCTTCCGGCGTCACGTCGCGCGGTGCGGGGCCGGTGCCGCCGGTGGTCACGATGAGACAGCAGGCTTCGCCGTCGCTGAGTTCCCGCAATGCGGCTTCGATCAGCGCCTGTTCGTCGGCGACGAGGCGGGGGACGGCTTCCCAGGGGCTTGCCAGCGCATGGGCCAGCCAGTCGCGGATGGCGGGGCCGCCCCGGTCTTCGTAGTCGCCACGGCTCGCGCGGTCGGAGATGGTCACGATGCCGATGCGCGCCTTGTTCATGCGTCGTCTCCCGGTTCCGCTTCGGCCTGGTAAGCGCCGGTTTCCAGCAATTGCACGCGGGCGATGTCTCCCGCGGCCAGTCCCTTGCTGGCACTCGGGACGATGAGCAGGCCGTCGGCGCGCGCCATGCCGGGCATGTCGGCGCTGCTTTGCGAACCGGCACAGCGCGCTTCGTGGATGCCGGATGCACCGGGGGCGAGTGTCACGCGCACGAATTCGATGCGGCCCGGTCGGGATTTGACGGCCTGGCTCAGGCGCGCGGGCAGTGTGCGCCGGAACAGATGCCGCTGGCCGCTCAGCGCGCGCAGGGCAGGGAGGACGAATTGCTCGAAACACACCATGCTGGAGACGGGGTTGCCGGGCAGGCAGAAGACGAGGGTCTTGCCCGATGTGCCGAAAGCCACCGGGTGGCCGGGGCGCATTTCGACACGCCAGAAGTGCATGGTGACGCCCAAGGCCGCGAGTGTGGGCCGCACATGGTCGTGTACGCCGACCGAGGTGCCGCCCGAGACGAGCAACAGGTCGTAGCCAAGCCCCCGTTCGAGGAAGCCGGACAGTTCGGCAGGGTCGTCGCGGGCGATGCCGAGGATCTCGGGTTCCACGCCCTGGGCCTGCACCTGCGCCATCAGCGCGTAAGTGTTGGTGTCCGGAATCCTGGCGGGGTCGAATGGCTCGCGCAGGGCCTCCAGTTCGTTGCCGCTCGACAGGATGGCGACGCGCGGCTGGCGGTAGACCGTGACCGTGGCCTGTTTGACCGTCGCCAGCACCCCGACCGTGCCGGGGGCGATGCCGGTTCCGGCGCGCAGCACGATGTCGCCCTGGCGCAGGGTTTCGGCGCGGCGGCGGATGTCGGCCGCCGCCTGGACGGGGACGAGGATGTCGACCGCGCCGTCCGGGCCGGGGCGGGTGTCCTCTACCCTGACGACTGTGTCCGCGCCGTCGGGAACCGGCGCGCCGGTCATGATGCGGGCGCATTGTCCGTGCCGGAGCGCGACGCGGGGCACGTCTCCCGCCCGGATGTCATCGATGATTTGCAGCGTCGTCGGCGCGTTGGCGATGTCGGCGGCCTGTACGGCATAGCCGTCCATTGCGGAAATGTCGCGGGGCGGCAGGTCGCGGTTGGCGCGGACGTCCATGGCCAGCACCCGGCCAAGCGCGCGTTCGAGCGCGATGTCTTCCGTGCCGAGGGGGGCCGTTTTGCCGAGGATACAGGCTCGCGCTTCCCGGACGGAAAGGCCGCCGGAGGGGGACGCGGAGGAGGGTTTCGCGGTTTTTTCGTGCATGGACTTGCCGTCTCCTTACTGGATGTGTTCGTCGAAATGCCGCCGCGCTTCGGCGAAGTCTTGCGGGGTGTCGAGATCGGTGAAACTTTGCAGGGTCGCGTCGGCATCGCGCAGGCCGGTTTCGTCGACATGACAGACATCGAGCGCCGCCAGCGCCCGCCGCAGCCCGCGCGTCTGCGCGTTCTCCAGCGCGGCCCGGAGCGTGGGCAGTGCCGACGTGGCGTAGAACGCCGCCAGGGGTTGGGGATGTCCGGCGACGATGGGTACGACGGCCTGATGCATGCCGCGCAGCGCCGCCAGGCGCAGGATGATTTCTGGCCGAAGATAAGGCATGTCCGTCGCCACGGCAAAGACCCATGGCGTCGCGGCATGCCGCAGCCCTGCGCAAAGCCCGGCGAGCGGCCCTGCGTTGGGGATGTCGTCGCGGATTTGCGGAATGCTGGTGTCGAGATCGCCGCGAGGCTGGCTGACGCTGAGCAGTGTTGCGGGGAAAATCGCGCGCATCAGGTCGAGCGTGCGTTGCAGCAGGCTTTGGCCGCCAAGCTGCAAGTCGGCCTTGTCGCGGCCCATCCGGCGGGAATCGCCGCCCGCGAGGATCAGCGCCGTACAGTCGCCGATCATGTCCGGCCCAGAAGAAAATCGGCCATTGCCACGATGTCGTCGAGTGCGAAATGCGGCAGTTCCGGGTACACCCCGGCGCAATCGGTGACGATGGCGATCAGGCCGTCCCCGATGCCGCAGCGCGGCGGTTTGCCGGTTTCGCGGCGCAGCACTTCGATCTTGGGGCCGGGCGCGTGCGAAAAACCTTCGGCCAGCACGATGTCGGCTTCGCCCAGAAAGCGCCGGGCCAGTTGTGCCGGTTCGCGCGCGTCGCCCGTGTCCGCCACCAGTTGCAGGGCGTCCGTCGTCACCAGCATGCTGAGCGCCGCGCCCGCCTGCTTGTAGCGCCAACTGTCCTTGCCCTCGGTGTCCAGCCGTACCGCGTGGTGCGCGTGTTTGATGGTGGCGACCCGATGTCCGCGCCGGGTCAGTTCCGGGACAAGCCGCTCGATGAAGGTGGTTTTACCGGCGTTCGAGTGGCCGACGAAGATGAAAACGGGAGGCGTCGTGGTTCCCATGTCAAACCTGTTGTCGATTTTCGGCGTGGGGCCGCCGTGGCGGGCGGCTTTATGCGCGTGGCACAGGCGGCACCGGGGGGAATGACGGATGTTGGCACTTGAACCCAAAACGCGCTAGCCTGTTTCGGCAAGGGCCAGTTCCACCCGGTTGCGGCCTTTGCGCTTGGCTTCGTAAAGCGCATGGTCGGCGCGCGAGAGGGCATGGTCGGTGTTGACGTCCTGGGAGGTCATGATGGTGACGCCGACACTGGCGGTGACGTGGATCAGGGTGCCGTTGTAGTTGAGCGGGGTGTCTTCGAGCACCTTGCGCACCCGTTCGGCCAGGCCGAGCGCGCCTTCCTGGTTGGTCTCCGGCAGCAACAGGGCGAATTCCTCGCCGCCCAGGCGGGCAAGGGTGTCGGGTTCGCGCAGCAGCTTGCGCATTTGCCGCACGATATGACACAGCATGGTGTCGCCGACGGCGTGCCCATGGGCGTCGTTGATTTGCTTGAAGTAGTCGATGTCGACCATCAGGATGGCCGCTTCGCCCGGATAGCGCGCCAGCCGCGCACGCTCGCGTTCGATCTGCTCGAAGAAGGTGCGGCGGTTGGGGATGCCGGTGAGCGGGTCGGAGGTGGCAAGCTGCCACAATTCGCGGGCATGGCGTTTTTTCTGCGAGATGTCGCGGTAGATGTAGAGAAAGCCGATCAGCTTGCCGTGCAGGCGGATGGGGATGAAGTCGCGTTCTATCCAGCGACCGTCCTTGAAGGCGATTTCTTCGCCGAAGTAGGGACGGGCGGCGGTGCGCAATTCTTCGATGCGTTCCATGAACGCCTTGCTGTCTTCGGCGACCTGGCTGCTGAAGACCATGAGCTGGTAGATCGGACGGCCCAGGATGTAGTCGTTGTTGCCCGGCAGTCCGAGCAGGTCGAAAATGGACTGGTTTATCAGGACGATGTTTCCGTAGGTGTCTTCCATGACCAGCGCGCCGGGGAAGTTTTCGACGACGGCGTTCAGGTGGGAATGCGCGACTTCGAGTTCTTCGCGGGCGGCCTTGCGCTCGGTGAAGTCTTCCTTGGTGGCGATGAAGTGCTGGATGACGCCCCCGGCGTCCATGGCGGGGGAGATGGTGAGGTATTCGTCGTAGAGGCTGCCGTCCTTGCGACGGTTGACGATTTCGCCGCGCCAGACTTCGCCGCTGTTGATGGTCTGCCACATCTGGGCGTAGAAGCCTTTGCTTTGTATGCCGGATCGGGTCAGGTCGCGCGGGTTGTGGTTGAGGGATTCGCCGATGCTGTAGCCGGTGAGGGCGCTGTAGGCGGGGTTGGCCCATTCGATGCTGCCGTCCGGGCGGGTGATGATGATGGCGCTCGCACAGGCGTTGAGCGTGCTCTCCAGCAGGTGGCGCTTCGCTTCGGCCTGGAGATGCAGTTCGTATCGGCGGCGGTTGGAGATGCGGAAAAAAACGTAGCCGAAAAGCACGCATACCATGCCCGTGAGGATCAGCAGCATGACGGTCATGTTGTTGCGCCGGATCGAATGCCGGATTCCCGCGATCAGTTCTTCGCGCTCCATGGCCCAGATGATGCCGAAGGGCAGCGTCGGATGCAGGGCTTGCGCGACGATCCAGTGGCGTTCGTCGATGGCCGTCAACTCCCGGACGATGACGGTTTCGCCCCGTTGCCAGTCCTTGGCGGTTTCGCGCTCGATCATCAGTAGCCCCGTGTCGGCGGGACGTGTGTCGTAAAGCCGCAGGCCGTCGGCGCGCAGCAGGGAAACCCGCGCGCCGGGTGTGTTGGCGATCTCGGCGGCCTGGCGCGACAGCCAAGCCAGATCCAGCGCGGCAACCAGTATCTTCCGCTCGCCCCCGGCGGTGACGCGGTCATGGATGATGGGAATGAAGCCCCGCGCGGGCGTGGCTTTGCCGTTGTCGGACAGTGGCATGCCGTCCGCGAGGTCGATCCCCGCGTGCGTCGGCCCGATGCGCAGCCAGTCTCCGGGCGGCGGGGATTGGGGCAGCCACGCCGCCATGTCGAAAATGTGTTGGGTGTTGGATGCCGTCGTGCTGGAGAGGATCTTGCCCTGCGGGTCGACGAGCGAGATCGAGCGCAGGGACGGGGCGTGGTCCAGGACGTGCCGGAAGATGTCCTGCCGCGTCCGCTTGCCCGAGAGACTGTCGAGCAGGGCGACGAGCTTGCCGTCGATGTCCTGGAGCAACTGGCCGGTATTGCGGACGATGCTGGCCGTGTCCCGCTCGGCAATGGAGAAGTAAACGCTGCTTTGTTGCTGGATTTCGGTGTGTGTTCGATGAACGAAGGCCAGCGCGACCAGCGCCAGGCACGATATGAGTACGGCGGCGAAGCCGATGTCGGCGGCAAGATACCGGAGGCGAAACTTCATTCCGGCATTCCCCGGTTCGGGCGCGCGCGGCGGCAGTGGATGCCCCTGTTGTCGCCGAGGGAGGGAACGGAAGGCGCGTGAGATGGATAATCCCTTGCTGTCACTGGATGTTCATCAAGTTCAAAGTACATAACGATAACACATTGCTGACGGAAATGCTCCGTCTTTTTATCCCAGAAACATCCGATAGGCCGGGTTGGCGGTCTCGTCGGTGTATTCGTAGCCGAGTTGGCGCAGGAAGGCGGCAAAATTTGCCTGGTTGCCGGGCGGTACCTGCATGCCCGCCAGGACGCGGCCAAAGTCGGCACCATGGTTGCGGTAATGGAACAGGCTGATGTTCCAGTCCGAACGCAGGCGGGAAAGAAAGTCGATCAGCGCGCCGGGCCGCTCGGGGAAGGTGAAGCGGAAGATCACTTCGTCCCGCGCTTGGGGGGCATGGCCGCCGACCATGTAGCGGATGTGGGTCTTGGCCATTTCGTTGGCCGTGAGGTCGACGGCGGGCAGTTGGTGGCGTTCGAGCAGTTCGATGAGGCGCGCGGTCTCGCCATGGCTGTGTACGGTGACGCCGACGAAGATGTGCGCTTTTTCCGCATCGGCGTAGCGGTAGTTGAATTCGGTGATGTTGCGCTTGCCGAGCAATTGACAGAATTTGCGGAATGAACCCGGTTGCTCGGGAATCGTCACCGCCAGCACGGCTTCGCGCTGCTCGCCGAGTTCGGCGCGTTCGGCGACGAAGCGCAGACGGTCGAAATTCATGTTCGCCCCCGAGGCGACGGCGACCAGATTTTTGTCGCGCAGCTTGTGGCGTTGCGCGTATTCCTTGGCTCCGGCCACGGCCAGCGCCCCGGAGGGTTCCAGGATCGAGCGGGTATCCTCGAAGACATCCTTGATCGAGGCACAGATGGCGTCGTTGTCGACTTCGACGATTTCGTCGACGTATTGCTGGCAAAGCCGGAAGGTTTCGTCGCCGACGCGCTTGACGGCGGTGCCGTCGGCGAAAAGGCCGACCTGTTCCAGCGTGACCGGATGCCCCGCCGCGAGCGATTGCGCCATGGCGTTGGCGTCGCGCGTTTCGACGCCGACGATTTTCGTCTCCGGGCGCAGGCGCTTGATGTAGGCCGCCACGCCCGCGATGAGACCGCCACCGCCGATGGCACAGAACACGGCGTGGATGGGCTGCGGATGGGCGCGCAGGATTTCCATGCCGATGGTGCCTTGCCCGGCGATCACGTCGGGGTCGTCGTAGGGGTGGACGAAAGTGAGCTTGTCGCGTTTTTCGCGTTCGAGCGCGTGGGTATACGCATCGGAATAGGATTCCCCCGCGAGCACCACCTCGCCGCCGCGCGCCCGTACCGCATCGATCTTGATTTGCGGCGTGGTGGCGGGCATGACGATCACCGCCCGCGTGCCGAGCTTTTGCGCCGAAAGCGCCACGCCCTGCGCGTGATTGCCCGCCGATGCACAGATCACCCCGCGCCTGAGCGCCGCCGCGGGCAGATTCGCCATTTTGTTGTAGGCACCGCGCAGCTTGAAACTGAAAACCGGCTGCATGTCCTCGCGTTTGAGATACAGCCGGTTGTGGATGCGGGCCGAAAGGCCGGTGGCGGGGTCGAGCGGTGTTTCGATGGCTACATCATATACCCTGGCGTTGAGAATACGTTCCAGATAATCGGGAGCGGGGGCCATGGCGGATGTTCCTCGGAGACCTTTGTTGCTTTGTACCGCAAAGATTTCTGAGGGTAGCAGCCAGCGCGGGGTTACGGCAAGAGCCGCGGGCGAAACCGGCGCTTGCCGCGCCGGGTGTCGGGGTTCGGCGCGCCGGGTTCAGGCGGTGCCGAGAATGCGTTTCCTGCCTGTCGGGCGTGAATGCCCGCCCGCGTCGTAGAGCGGCGGCTGGCCCGCGGCGGAAAGCAGCACGGAAAGCGCGCCCTGGGTGCGCCGCATGAATCCGGCGATCAGTTTGCCGTTGATAGCGTTGCGCTCGCGCGCCTGGGCCGCGAACGCGAGCGCCTCGTCCCAACGCGCGAGCACCTTGGGCGCGCTGGCGCAAAACGCGCGCAGCGCGGCGTTGTCGTTGGCGAAACCGTGGCGTGCCAACAGCGCCGCGCGGTCGTCGTGTAGGCGCTGCAATTGGCGGTAACGCTCGTTTTTCTCCTCGGTCAAGGGCAGCAGCCCGTCGTCGTTGCCGGAAACGAGCAAGGACTTCTCGCGTTCGAGGAGGTCGAGGAATTCCTTGAGCTGGCTCGTCTCGGCTTCGATCAGGAAGGCGAGGCGCTGGAGTTCGGCGGGGGCGGGCGTTTGCATGGCAGTACGGAGAGGACGGGAAAGGACAAAGCTTTTCAAGCATCATCCGTGCCAAGGCGGCACGATGCCAGCCCGTACAGCATAGGTATCTACACAGCCTGAAGTGCTGTCACCAGATGGCAGACTCCGGCAGTGCGGCAATTCCTCCCACCGCGTCATTGCGAGGAGCAAAGCGACGTGGCAATCCATGCAGCGGAGCCATCACCCGAAGCGTTGGGGCAAGGCGGAACCGCCGTGTGGATTGCCACGGGCCTGCGGCCCTCGCTTTTGACGAGGGAGAAGGAAACAGGCTGTGTAGATACCTATGCCCGTACAGCCTGGTAATGCCTCGAGCAGAAACGGCATGGAGGATTCCATGCGTGGGCTACTGGAGAAGGTGCGCTGAATCCGGAGGTACACACGTTCCAGCTTGTTCATCGCCACTCTACCGGGGATAGAGTGGCGTCCCCACGGGGATTCGAACCCCGGTTATCGCCGTGAAAGGGCGGTGTCCTAGGCCTCTAGACGATGGGGACTACTCGGCCAACTACAACTTTCCGGTGGTGGAGGTAAGCGGGATCGAACCGCTGACCTCTTGCATGCCATGCAAGCGCTCTCCCAGCTGAGCTATACCCCCGTCGAAAGATCGCGCATTGTAGTGTGCGTTTCAGCGCCTGTAAACTCCTTTGTGGCGAATTGTCGTGAGTTACGCATCTGTCCGCCTCGGTAGTCCATCCTGGACTGGACAACGCTGTCTTGCATCGCTTCGCCAGAAATGACATTAGCGTTATCGGCGTTTTTCACATTTCCTTCACATAATCCCCTTTTTCCCTTTCCGGGCCGTTCACATGGGGCTTCTATGCTGGCCATGTTCGTAAGCGCGCGGGAGTGCTCCCGCGTCATGGGAAAAACCGGGAGAAACAAGATGAAAGACGATGATTCAACGGTGTGCGGCGAAGTGCGTTCGCTCGCGGGAGAAAAAACGATGATGCGCCTGCGCCGCCTTGTGTCGCCGCGCCGGTTCCGGCTCGCGGCATGGCAGAAAAACGTCCTTGCATGGGTCGTGCTCATTGCGCTGACATACGTCGCGGTGCACTGTTTCAAGCATCCCTTCTTTTATGTCTGGCGCGGCGTGGAAACCCCGGTATTGCTTCTTGCCGCATGCGGCGGCTCATGGTTTGCCCTGCGTGCCCTGCATGGCGCGGCGCGCTGGCAAGCTCGGCTGGAAGCGGGGTCGCGTTTCGCCGTCTGCTTGCTGTTGCTGTGCCTGGTCGTATGGCAGGAGGGTATGTTTCGCTGGCAGCAGTACCAGGTATTGCAGGGAGGCGTGGCGATGGAACGCATGGGGCGGCATTTCGTCGTCGGTTTCCGGGATTTCGACGAGCTGAAACCACTGGCCGAGCGCGGCCTCATCGGCGGCATCTACATTACCCGGCGCAATCTTGCGGGCGAGAGCGTGCAAAGCCTCTCCCGGCGCATTGGCACACTGCAAGAGATCCGCCGCCGCGCCGGGCTGCCGCCGCTGTTCGTCATGGCCGACCAAGAAGGCGGCAAAGTCTCGCATCTGTCGCCACTCATCGAACCCATGCCCGCGCTTGCCAACCTGCTCGCGGATGGCATGGAAAACCTGGAAGCGCGCGCCCGCGCCCAGGGCGAACGGCAGGGGCGCGAGCTGGCGAACCTGGGCATCAACATGAATCTGTCCCCGGTGGTCGACCTGAAGCCCGAACAGAAAAGCGATTGGGCCGACCTGCACACCCGGATCGAGCGCCGCGCCATCGCCGCCGACCCGTGGATCGTGACGCGGGTAGCCACGGCCTACGGCGCGGGCCTCGTCGCCAGCGGCATCCAGCCCACGGTCAAGCATTTCCCCGGTCTCGGGCGGGTGCGGGGCGACACCCATCTCGTCGAGGCCAGCCTGTCGACCGATCCCGTGGCGCGGGCCGCCGACTGGCTGCCGTTCCGTGAAGTCACCGCCCGCACAGGCGCGGCGATGATGCTGGCACATGTCCGCCTGCCCGACATCGACCCGCACGCGACTGCTTCGACTTCCCGCGCGCTGGTGCAGGGCGTTTTGCGCAATAAAGAAGGCGAGGGCTGGAATTACCAGGGCATCCTGATTACCGACGACCTGAACATGGGCGCGGTATACGCGGGCGGTATTGGCCGCGCGGCGGCGGCGGCGCTGGATGCGGGCGTGGATCTGCTCCTGGTTTCCTATGATCCCGACCAGTATTACCGCGCGCTCCACGCAGCCGCCAAGGCGTGGCGAAGCGGCGGCATCGACATCGGGCGCGAGGCCGAAAGCGCGAAAAGACTGGATGTCTATTGGGAAAAGAGCCGCCCGGCGATTGCCTCCACAATGCAGTAGTCGGGGCTTCCCCGTCCTGCGGCTGTGTTATGCTGCCCGACCTGACACAAAATGTAATCGATCCATAAAAACAAGCTGTCCGGGGAGGCAAAAAACAATATGAACGAGCCATGCCATTGCAGTACGGCATCATCCACCATAACGCAAACAAGCAGGAAATGTCCCAGAACCCACCCAGAGAGCGATCAGCAAAAAGCAATGTGCTGTGGCGCAGCAGTTTCACGCTGAGTTCGACCATCGAAGCGTCTCTTTATCCGCTTACCGTCATTGCAACCTTGCTGCTGGTCGCTGTCTATTACGATGACAGACTCGGTTCGCAATACGTCATCCTGGCCGCGCTCTCGTTTGCGCTGGCCTTTCCCGGCGACGCCAGTTTTCATGAACCGCCCAGGCGCATTTTGCGGAAAATGACACTGAGCTGGTTGATGTTCATCGGCATCATGAGCGCCTTCGGTATCGCTACCGGCTATATCTATTATTACCCCCTGCCGGTGCTGGCGACCTGGTTCGTCGCCACGCCAGTCGTCTATACCGCCGCCTATTTCGCCCTGAAATCCGCGCTTCCGCGCGTGATTTCCATGAGAAACTACCAGCGCACCGCCATCATCGTCGGGCGCAACGATATAGGTATCCGCCTCGCGCGGCAGTTCGTCGACAATCCCTATCTCGGCACGCACATCATCGGCTTTTTCGACGACCGCAATTCCGCGCGGCTCCAGGCGGCAAGCGACAGGTCGCAGGCAGACAATCCCCTGCCGATCCCGACAAAAGGGCGTTTGTGCGATCTGACGGATTTCATCAAACAAAACCATGTCGAGACCATCTACATCGCCCTGCCGATGGCGACGCAGCCCCGCATCCTGCATCTGCTCGACGATCTCAGGGACACGACGGCCTCGATTTATTTCGTGCCGGATATTTTCGTGACCGATCTCATCCAGGGGCGGCTCGGCAGCGTGGGAGACATGCCGGTGGTCGCGGTGTGCGAGACGCCTTTCACCGGCTTCAACGGCATCATCAAACGCACGGCGGACATCGTGCTTTCGCTTCTCATCCTGCTATTGCTGTTGCCGGTCATGCTGATACTGGCCATCGGCGTCAAGCTGTCCTCCCCCGGCCCGGTCATTTTCAAGCAGCGGCGCTACGGCCTGGACGGCAAGGAAATCCTGGTCTACAAATTCCGCTCGATGACGAGCTGCGACGACGGCGCGGTGATCCGGCAGGCGACGAAAGACGACCAGCGCATCACGCGCTTCGGTGCCTTCATGCGACGGACTTCGATGGACGAACTGCCGCAATTCCTGAACGTACTCCAGGGGCGCATGAGCATCGTCGGCCCCCGCCCGCACGCGGTGGCGCACAACGAAACCTACCGGAAGCTGATAAAGGGCTACATGGTGCGCCACAAGGTCAGGCCGGGCATTACCGGCTGGGCGCAGGTCAACGGTTATCGCGGCGAAACCGAAACCGTGGACAAAATGGAAAAACGCATCGAATACGATCTCGAATACCTGCGCAACTGGTCGCTGAGCCTGGATTTGTGGATCATCCTGAAAACCGCCATCGTGGCGCTGAAAGGCCAGAACGCGCACTGAGCAGGCTCCGTGGCGGACGGGCTTGCTTCAGCCGCCCTGCTCCGCCGCGATCCATGCGGGTTCTCCAAGAAGATGCGTGGCGGCAACACAACGCTCGTCGCCGAGCATCATCAGCGCAAACAGCCGCTCCGCCAGCGTGGCGGCGCGCGCGTTGCGCCAGGCAAGCAATGGCGTGGCTTCCGGGTCGAGAACGACAAAGTCCGCCTCGCGCCCGACGGCGAAGTTGCCGATGAATTCGTCCAGATAAAGCGCCCGCGCGCCGCCGAGCGTGGCGAGATAAAAGCCTTGCTCGGGCGCGAGCGTCTGCCCCGCCAATTGCAGCACTTTGTAGGCTTCGTCGAGCGTTTGCAGCAGGGAAAAACTGGTGCCCGCGCCGATGTCGGTGCCAAGCCCCACCCGCAGCCCGAAGCGCCGCGCGCGGGCAAGATCGAAAAGCCCGGAACCGAGGAACAGGTTGGAGGTAGGGCAAAAACTTGCTGCCGCGCCGTGAAGCGCCATGCAACGGCGGTCTTCATCGTCGATCCAGATGCAGTGCGCATAGACGGCGCGCGCGCCGAGAAGGCCGTGACGCGCGTAAATGTCGAGATAGCTTCGCGCTTCCGGATGCAGGCTTGCCACCCAGTCCGTTTCTGCACGCTGCTCCGCAAGGTGCGATTGCAGATAAAGGCCGGGAATGTCGGCAAAAAGGCGTCCGGCCCGCTGGAGTTGTTCCGGCGTGGAAGTCGGGACGAAACGGGGCGTCACGGCATACGCGAGACGCTCGCGGCCATGCCATTTTTCGATGGCCGCCAGGGTATGGGCCTCGCCCTCGGCGGCGGATTCCATCAAATAGTCGGGGCCATTGCGATCCATCAGCACCTTGCCCGCAATGAGGCGCATCCGGCGCGCGCGCGCCGCCTCGAAGATGGCGTCGACCGATGCCGGATGCACGGTGGCGAAAGTCATTGCCGTGGTCGTGCCGTGGCGCAGCAGTTGATCGCAGAAAAACCCGGCCTCGGCGGCGGCATGGGCGGGATCGGCGAAACGGCGTTCCGCCGGATAGGTGTATTTCTCCAGCCAGGCGGTAAGCTGCTCGCCATGGCTGGCAATGATGCCGGTCTGTGCGTAATGCGTGTGGGTGTCGACGAAACCGGGCAGGATCAGCTTGCCGCGATAGTCGAAATGGCGTGCGTCGCCGGGAATCGCATCCTGCACTGCGCTGGCCGGGCCGCAGTGCAGGATGCGCCCATCGTCAATGACGAGCAGCCCGTCCGGCAAATGCTCGCAGGCGGACGCACCTTCTTCGGCGGGATCGCCGGTGAAGTGCACGATCTCGCCGCGCACGACAATGAGAGGATTGCGACGGGACGAAGCCATGATCGCGGCACCCATACCGGGGCGCTACCCCGTCACCCGCAGCTTCAGCCCCGCCAACAGGGTCTCCGGCTTCAGTGTCATCACTGCCGCCATCTCGCCCGCCATGCAGAACCCGCAACGCTCGCACAGCCCCGCCGCCTTGCCGTTGCACTCCGGCAGCCGCCGTCCGTCGGGCATGACGAAATTCGCCATCCAGCAATATTTGCGAAAGTCCCGCCGCCGCATCAGCTTCAGACCAGCAAGCGAATTCATGATCGGGTAGCCTTTTTTCTTGCGCCCGATCACCTTGTCGATCACGGCGCGGCGGGTATTGTCGTCGAGTTCCAGCGCCTCCGTGCCCGGAAACGGCGTGTGCAGATTGATGGCGATGGATTCGATGCGCGGATGATCGGCCACGAACTGGATGGCTTCCTCCACCCCGTCGTGGTTGAGCGCATTGACCACCATATTGACGCTCACCCTGGGATGCCCGCAACCCTCGATGTGCTGGACGAGGCGGGCGAAAGTACCCTCGCCGCGAACGGCATCGTGCGCTGACCCGACACCGTCCATGCTCACCCAGATAGAATCCGCCTCCAGGCCGGGGAAGGGTCTGGCGGCGTTGGTCGTGACCGTCACGGAATAAAACCCGATCTCGCGCGCAAGGCGGATCAGGCTGTTGAGATCGTGCTCGCCGTCCCGCCACAGGGTCGGCTCCCCGCCTTCGAGATCGACGAAACGCGAACCGAGCCGGTAACAGTATTCGAGATCGGCGCGGACTTCATCGCGGGTTTTGATGATGGCGTCTTTCTTGGCGTAAATGACGCAGTGGCGGCATTTGAGATTGCATTTGTCGGAAATGAACACGACCGATTGCAAGGGAATCTTTTTGCCGAAAACCCGCGTCTTAAGAAACCAGAGCGGCAAATAAAGAAAAGGCTTCATGGGCGGCGCGCGGCTCAGGCGGCGAAAGCCAGCACCATGCCGATGAGGCAAAGCGTGGCGAGCAGATTCCTCGCCAGCAGCCAGCGGATCATGAACCAGTCGATGCCGATGGCCTCGATTTGCCGCCAACTGTCCATCGGCCCCATCCAGGGTTTGGGCGCGAATTTGCGGCCAGGCTGGCGGGTATGGGCCAGCATCATGCGGAACAGCGCGGCGGCCATGGGCAGGGTGAGCAGCAACAGCCACCAGGCGGGCGGCAGGCTGGCCGCGAGAATGCCCCAGACGATGAGGCCGTAAGGCAGGAAAAGCACGAGGAAAAGCACCCCGAGCATGGCGGTCTTGCCGCCGAGCAGGACGGCGAGCGTCTGCTTGCCGATTTTCTTGTCGGGGATGACATCGAGAATGGAGTGCACATAAACGATGTTCATCACCAGCAAACCGACAGGCACGGAAACGAGGATGAGCGACTGGCCGATTTCCCCGCAGGCGGCGTAATAAGTGCCGAGCATGTTCAGCGGGCCGAAAATGACGCCGATCGTCAATTCGCCGAGACCGTGATAACTCAGCCGCAGGGGCGGGCCGGAATACGAGAGCGCCAGCAGCGCGGTAACGGCGGCGATCTGGAGGATCGTCTTGTCGCGGTAATAGAAAACAAGGCTCCCGATGGTGAGGGCGGCGAAGCTGAACAACAGCGCGACAAAAAGCAGTTGCCTGAGCGTGGCCTCTCCGGAAGTCAGGTACAGGCATTTGCCGATGCGGGCGCGAAAGCCTTCGTGCCGGAGCGTGTCGCGGTAATCGGCCCGGCAAAGGCGGTAATCGAAATAATCGTCGAAAAGATTGGCGGCAAGATGCGCGCAAGCGACGCCAAGCACGGCCAGCACGGCCAGCCACCAGCAGAAACCGGGCGAGCCGAAGGCGAAGCAGACGGCGAGAACGGCGGGCATGATGCTTTGCGGCAGTGCGCGCGGGCGCGCGTTTTTATACCAGAAAAGCATCCGTCGCGCGCCATGACGGGCGCAAGCCTGTAGCCTGGAATGGTTTTTATCAGGAGTGGTTTGCATCATGCATGCCGCCGGGAGGATGGCTTCATCCTACATCGTTTTTTTCTTTCCGCGCATCGGGGAAAACCTGCGGTACATGACATTTCTGGCATGGGCCGCCATGTCGGACTGCCTGGGCAGCAGCGGGAGCGAATCCGGCGATTATAAAATGGATTTATGCAGGGACGACCGACGGTTATTCCTTGATTTGCGACGCCGACAATCCGCGGGAAGCAAACTCATGGAGAAATCCCCTGTGCCCAGGCCCAGTCTTCCCGCGCCAGTCTCCGGGCTATGCCGGGATCGTTCGTTTCCGCCCGATCCGGGCACGCCATCCGCAAGGCCGCGAGCAGGGATTCCCTCTTGCCGTCCGGCAACAGGCTGCGCGCGGCCAGGCACGTATTCCTGTAGATCAGCACTTCCGGCAGTGATTCCGGAATGTATGACCCCAGGAATTCCTGATGCGTTTCCAGATCGAACCACAGCATGATGTCCTGGGCGGGTGCCTGCCGGGCCAGTTCCTCGAAATGCGGTTTGAGATTCCGGCATTTCTCGCACCAGCTTTCCGCCCCGATGACAACGATCAGGCGATTCGTCGGCGATTCGAGCCTGTCCGCGATGAGCGCCGCATCATTCCACGGGTCGAGTGGATTGCTCATGTCATCACCGGAAAGCGCGTTCCAGGGTTTCGGCCTGCTCTCGCGCGGGTGCGCGGGTATTGAACAGGAAATTTTCCCGTTGTTCCAGATGCCGGGCCGCCATCCAGCGCACGTCTTGCGGCGCGTTGCGCAACAGTGCGTATAAATCCTGCCTGTCCAGGCTGTCCAGAAACCGCCCCAACAAGATTCTTTGCCCCTCCGGCAATGACAGGCTGAAACCCGCCACGGCCCGTTCGTTGGGCATGGGAAGGCCGGGATCGAGATTGTCCGTGGGAAATTCGCGTCCGGCATCCCTGGGCGGGATGGGCAAGGCCAGTCCGTGGGTTTCCAGATCGACACCTGTCAGAATCGACCACACCCGCCCGGCCAGGCGCGCGCATTCCGGGTTGTACATTTGCTCCCGCACCAGCGGCAACCAGGCGGTGTCCCCATGGTGCAGGATGAATGACAGCCTCAGCCGGGGCGGCAGTTGCGCGAGCAGGTTTTCCACGTCCGGACTTGCTGGCGGCAGCGAGAGGGCCAGATGGCGCAGCCAGCGCCCCAGACGGTGCTGCGCGCGTTGGCGGTCATGGCTGTCGAGTTTACCGATATAGCCCGCCACGCCGATGACGGTTGCTTGCAACTTCGCACGGCCCTGTGTGCTGCCCGCGCGTTGCAGGGCGATGGCGGCCTCGATCATGACTTCGCCCGCTTCGTCGTGCAGGCAGGCGGGCACTTGCCCGGTCAGCCGCAGGCACGGACTGGCGCGACACGCCGCGGCACGCATACACGGATCGGGGTGGCGCAAGGCTTTGTCGAAACGCGCCCGAAGCGCCTGTCCGTCCGCCGCTTCGCCGCAGCAGGCCAGGATGCGCCATGCCGCTGTTTGCATGAGTTCCGCGGCGTCGGGTCGGCTCCATTGTTCGATGAATTCCCGCCGTGACCCGATCGGCAACCACAGCGCCGCACTGACGAGACCGCGCAGCAAACGTGCGGGGTTGCGTTGCACGGCGGCAAAAACGGGCTGTTGCCATGCCTCGCGTCCTTGTTCCAGTGCCAGCGTGGCGCAGACGAACAGTTCTCCCGCGCCGCCCCATCTTTCGAGCGCCTGCAAGGCCAGTTGCCAGCCCGCATCGCCCGCCACGCGGATGCCGTCCAGATGCGCGTTCAACAGGCGGTCGAAATGCCACAGGGCCTGCCAGTCGATCAGTTGCGAGTAGGCCGACTGGTCGCGCTGTTGCCAGTAGAAGGCGGCGTCGCCTGCGTGACGTTCGAGCAGGGGCGGTATGAATGGGAATGAGGGTTTGACAGGAGGCATCGGCGCTGAGTCGTTAATCCAGAGGCGCGACTAGCGTACGCCAGTCCTTGTCGTCATAGGCCATGACGAATTCCGGGCTGGCGACTACCAATAAGCCGTCGCGTGCATCCATGTGCCCGTAGATCGGCACGGGTTTGCCGTCACGCAAGACTTGCGTGACTTCCTTGCCGTTCCAGACGCGCAATTGGTAATCGGAGGCCAGCCAGAGCTTATCCTCGAACCATACGGCATCATTCCACAGAATAGATGAAGCGCCTTTGTAGACCGGCTCCCAGGTCGATTCCCGTCCGCGCCACAGACTGCCAGCTTCGCCGGAGATATAGACCTTGCCGTCACCCGCGCAAGTCACCGTGCCCAACGTGACATTGCTCGGGAAGCCCATTTGCTCCCAATCCTTCCCGTCGAAGTGCCACACGTCGCCATGGCCGCCCACCGCGTACATGTCGGTTTCGGAAAAGGCATCCATGTCGTTGAAGC
>JAISNX010000182.1 GCA_031276015.1 Azoarcus sp. | reverse complement strand
GCCCAAAGAGAACCGCCGTCATTGCGAGGGCCGAAGGCCCGTGGCAATCCAGACGGCCTTGCGGTCTGCCCTGGCCTCCCGAAAGACCGAACCGCCGTATGGATTGCCACGTCGCTTCGTTCCTCGCAATGACGATCGGTTTGATATGAGCCTCATAAAGTTGATTTGCTCTATTCGTGGTGTACGATGCCACCGAAGGCGGCACGCAAGGACGACTATCCGCTGAACGGGTTGCAAGCCAACTGCGCGAGCTTTTCGACAAGACTTACGATGAACCGAATGTCGCAACCGAAATCGCGCTCGATGCCTGCGAGGCGGTCGCCGATACCCACTTCACGCTTTCCGATCTCCGGCGCGTGGACCGTTGGCGGTTCGAATACATCAGCTTGCACGGCGATGACAACGGCGATTTCGTGCCTGTTGGAGAAGCTCCGGCCTGATCGCCGTTCAGCGCGCCGGACGGCACAGCATCATCCAGAGTGTGGCGATCACGATGCCGGTGAAAGTGACAAGCCCCCAGTTGGCGATCGACAGGCCGAGGAGCGTCCAGTCGACCGCGCTGCAATCGCCCGCGCCGTGGAACAGCTTCGGCAAAAGCTCGGAGAGCGGAAAACGCTCGATCAAAAATTCGAGGTCGGGGCCGCATTCCGAAACAGCGGGCGGATTCCATTGCAACCAGCTTTGGCGAACGGCAACGCCTCCACCCACGAGGGCGATGAGCGTCACGAGTGCGCCATGGATGCGCGGGCCGCGATTGTGAATGGCGGCGAGCAGCGCGACGAGACCCACCCCCGCCAAGGCATATCGCTGCATGATGCACATCGGACAAGGCTCAAGCCCCTTGACCTCTTGCAGATAAAAAACCCCGAAACACAGTTCGCCCGCGCACAGCGCGAACAGCGCCAGGAAATACAGACGGAAGGGCAGACGCAGCAGCGATTGCAGGAGCGACATGGCGAATCCTTGGAAGGGGGAAATCGGCTCCGCATTGTAGGCGAATGCCGCCCGTTTCAGACGGGCGTCTTTCCCGGACAATCCCGTACAGGAGCGCCGCGCATGAACGCGCCACGCGGTAAATAACGGGTTCATGCAATTCTCCGCCTTTCCTGAATAGCGTGACATGTATTACAGTACGCGCCTTCCATTGTCACACGAAGGCGTCAAAAACCATGAACATCCTACAAATCAACTCAAGTATTCAGCTTGAAAACAGCCATTCTTCCCGTATTGCCGGTCTTGTTGTCGAACGCCTGCGCGCGCTCCACCCCGATGCCAAGGTGACGGTGCGCGATCTGGGGCGCGATCCGCTGCCGCCGCTCGACGTTGCCGCGGTGGCGGCGCTTTTTACGCCGACCGACAAGCGCACGCACGAGCAAATGGCGCTGGTCGCCAAGAATGATGTCCTGATCGCCGAACTCCAGGCCGCCAATGTGCTGGTGCTCGGCGTGCCGATGTACAACCTGGGTATTCCGGTGCAGCTCAAGGGCTGGATCGACGCCATCAGCCGCGCCGGGGTGACTTTCCGCTATACCGCGACGGGGCCGGAAGGTCTGGTGAAAGGCAAGAAGGTCTATGTGGCACTGGCGCGCGGCGGTCGCTACCGCGATACCGCACTGGATACGCAGGTGCCGTATCTCAAGGCCATCCTCGGCTTTCTCGGCATGACCGACGTGCAATTCATCTATGGCGAAGGTTTCGCCATGGGCGCGGAATCCGTGCAGCAGACCGAACACGACATCACGGCGCAGATTGCGGCGCTGCAAGGCTGAATCCGCGCGTTTTTCAATTCCGCCGGGGTCGTCCGTACCAGCGGAAACTTTCGAGCGCCTCGGCCATTTCCTCCGCCGTCAGCAAGACCGGCGGCCCGATCTGGCATGTGCGCCAGTATTGTTCGCACAAGGTTTCGAGTTCGACCGCTTGCGCCAGGGCGTGATCGAGATCGCGGCCATGGACGAGCATGCCGTGATTGGCGAGCAGGCACGCACTACGTCCTTCGAGCGCGGCGAGCGCGTTTTCCGATAGCGCCGCCGTGCCGAAAGTGGCATATGCCGCGCAACGCACGTTGTCGCCGCCAAAGCGCGCGATCATGTAGTGAAACGGCGGGATGTCCGCGCGCTGGCAGGCCAGCGCCGTGGCAAAGGGCGAGTGGGCGTGGATGACCGCGCCCGCTTCGGGAAATCCGGCGTAGATGTCGCGGTGGATGCGCCATTCGGACGAAGGGGCCAAAGCGCCGGTGTGGTGGCCGTCCATCGTCATCGCCACCATGTCGGCGGCTTCGCACCGCGCGGGCGGCAGGCCGCTCGGCGTGATGATGAAACCGCCGTCGTGCCGTGCGCTGACATTGCCCGCCGTGCCTGTGTTGAGGCGACATGCAACCATGGCACGGGCCGTGGCGAGCAATGCGGCGGCATCGTCGCTCATGTTCCGGCGCTTCGCGGAAGTTCGTTCAAACGGTTGGCGGCGATGAGGCCATGCTCGGTGATGAAGCCGGAAACGAGCGCCGCCGGAGTGAGGTCGAAGGCCGGATTGGCGGTACGCGTGTTTTCCGGGGCGAGCCGTACCCGGCGCGGAAAACCGTCGTCGTCGAGTCCGGCGATGACAAGCACTTCTTCGGCGGCGCGTTCCTCAATGGGAATGGCTTCGCCGTTGGCCGCGTCGGCATCGACCGTCGAAACCGGCGCGGCGACGTAGAACGGCGTTCCGGATGCCCTTGCGGCCAGCGCCTTCAGGCAGGTGCCGACCTTGTTGACGGTGTCGCCGTTGGCGGCGATGCGATCCGCGCCGACGATCACTGCGTCGACCTCGCCGCGCGCGAGCAGCAGCCCGGCGGTATTGTCGGCGATGAGGACATGGTCGACGCCCGCCGTGGCGAGTTCCCAGGCGGTGAGCAGGCCCTGATTGCGCGGGCGGGTTTCGGAGACATACACCTCGACCGCGATGCCCGCGTCGCGGGCGGCATAGATGGGCGCGAGCGCCGTGCCCGCGCCCGCCGTGGCGAGCCAGCCCGCATTGCAATGCGTCATCACCCGCAAGGGTCGGCCGTCGTGTTTCGGCAGGGTGCGGAGCAATGCGAGGCCATGCGTGCCGATGGCCTCGCACGTCGCGGCATCCTCGGCGAGAACCGCGGCGGCTTCCGCCCATGCCGCTTCGCGCCGCGCGGCGATGGGGAGCGGGCGCAAACGTTTTTCCATGCGGGCCAGCGCCCAAGCGAGGTTGACCGCCGTGGGCCGCGTGGCCCGCAATACGGCAAGCGCGTGATCGAGCGCGGCATCGTCCGGCACGTCCGCTATCAGCGCGAGGGCGACGCCATGGGCGGCGGTAACGCCGATGAGCGGTGCGCCACGCACCCGCATCGACGCGATGGCTTCGGCGGCGGCTTCCAGTGTGCTGAGCCGCCGCTCCACGCACTGCCAGGGCAGCGCGGTCTGGTCGAGAATCACCACGCCATTACCTTGGCGGTGCAGGGTGGGAACGGGCGGGATGAACATGGGCGGAAGTTCTGAATATTCAGGACAGATCAATAAGTCGAAGCCCAAATGGAATCTTCAGGCAGGGGAACACTGGACAAGCGTCATTGCGAAGCCGAAAAGTCGCGGCAATCCATACGGCCTGTGGATTGCCACGCTTTGCTCGCAATGACGAAGGTTTGGGGGATTGTAGCGAGGGTTTGGGAAATTGCTGCGAGGGTCTCGGGCATTGCAATGCCCTTCAGTACTCGTCATTGCGAGGCCCGAAGGGCCGCGGCAATCCATGCAGCCCATGGATTGCCGCGTTTCGCTCGTAGTGGCGACGGACTCAACCGATATTTCCCGAGCAGGCTCAATCGGTTTCCATCAGGGCGTTGATGGCACGCACCTCATCTTCGCCTAGTGCGCCGACGGCAGCCTTCAGGCGTAGCTGGGCGAGCATCGTGTCATAGCGGGCGCGTGAAAGCTGTTGCAGGGTGTCGGCAAGCTGGCTTTGCGCGTTGAGCACGTCGATGTTGATCCGCACGCCGACCTTGTAGCCCAGACGGTTGGCTTCGAGCGCCGAAGTCGACGAGACTTGCGCCGCTTCCAGTGCGCGCACCTGGGCCATGCCGCTGGTGACGCCGAGATAGGCTTCGCGCGCTGCCAGCGCGGCGGCGCGGCGGGCTTCTTCGAGGTCGGCGTCGGCCTTGATCTTGAGTGCCGCCGCTTCGCGCGTGCGCGACGAAACGGCTCCCCCCTGATAGAGCGGCATGTCGAATTGCAATCCCACGGCGCGGCTTTTGTTGTGTTCGGTGGTCATCGTCGGGTTGTTGCTGCGGCTGATGTTCGCCACCAGGTCGAGGGTGGGCAGATGTCCGGCACGTTCGCGTTCGAGGGTTCGTACCGCGATTTCGCGCATCAGGGTTTGCCCCTGTACGCCAAGGTCGTTTCTTTCGGCGGCATCCACCCAGGCGGAGATGTCGGCGGGGTCCGGGTCGGAGAGAGCCACGCCGGGTTTGAGTCCCGCCAGGCGTTCAGGGGAATGGCCGATGATGCGGGCAAGTGTTTCGTGCGCCACGTCGAGCGTGTTGTGGGCGGCAATCTCTTGGGCCGAAGCCAGGTCGAAACGCGATTGCGCTTCGTGTACGTCGGTGACTGTCACCGTGCCCACCTGAAAGCTGGCGCGCGCCAGTTCGAGTTGCTCGCCCGCCGCGGTGCGCAACTGCGTGATGGCGCTGAGCGAGTCCCGCGCATTGAGCACGTTGAAATAGGCTTCCGCCGTGCGCAGGATCAGCGCCTGGGTTTCCTGGGCGAAGATGCTGTCGGCCAGTTCCGTTTGCAGCGCGCTTTCCTGGTATTGACGCCAGTTCTGGGGCCGGAAAAGCGGGGCGGTGAGTTGCAGGGCGTAGCTTTCGCTGTTGTAGCGTTTGTCGCTTTTGATGCCTTCCTGAGCTTCGATTTCGTCGTCGTTCCGGTTCGCGCCCGCGCTGGCCGCGATGGTCGGCAGCAGGCCGCTCCGGCCCTGGACGACTTTTTCCTGGTCGGCGGAGTACTGCGCGCGCGCAGCGGCGTAGCGGGCATCATTGGCGAGGGCATCGAGATAGACCTGGAACAGATCGGCGGCGCTCGCCATGCCCGCCGTCAGCGCGAGAACGGCAGCCAGTGCGATGTGTTTGGGGAAGCGTTGGCATACGGACAGGCCGGAGAAATGGATGCTCATTGGAATGCTCTCTTCTAGAGGAGAAATTCGCCCGTGCAGGGCGCATGGCGCAGCATGGGCACTTGTGTTTCAAACAGATCGCGGCATTGGGTCTGTTTTTCGCTTTTCCGGACGATCAGGTGTGCTTTCATGGTCGGTGCCTCGCCGACGAAAGCGAACAGCCGTCCGCCGGGTTTGAGTTGCGCCAATAGCGCGCCGGGCAGCTCGGGCAGGCAGCCGGAGACCACGATCACGTCGTAGGGCGCTTGTGCGAACCAGCCTTGCGCGCCGTCGCCTTCTTCCACGACGACGTTCGCTATGCCGTTGCGGGCGAAATTGCCGCGCGCCAGTTGTGCCAGTTCGGGTTCGATTTCGACTGTGTAGACTTTTTTCGAGAATGAAGCCAGTAGCGCGGCAAAGTAGCCGCTGCCCGTGCCGATTTCCAGTGCCGATCTGGCACGCTTCATTCCGAGTGCTTGCAGGATGCGCCCTTCGATGACGGGTCTGAGCATCGTTTGTCCATGGGACAACGGCATCTCGATGTCGGCAAAAGCCAAGCCGCGCAGGGAAGGCGGTACGTAGTCTTCGCGCTGCGTCGTCATCAGCAGTTGTCGCACTTTCGGAGCCGTCACATCCCACGGGCGAATCTGCTGTTCGACCATGTTGAAACGCGCACGCTCAAAATCCATTGTTCCCTCCCGCAACATAAGGGCCATCGTGGCGGCCGCATTTTGTGTATTGGCAAACTGATTCTAGGAGATTTTTGCCACGACGTCACGTCACATTACTGTGCTCGATACGTGACGTGAGATTAATTTTCTTCGGTCGGGAGGCGTGGAAGCGTTCAGGTCACGGTCGGCCCGGCGAGGCCGTCGAAGCCGAGATCAGCGAGAATCGCTTGCTGTTCGGGGCGATCAATGCCTTCCGCGATGGCGATGAGGCCAAGGGTGTGGGCAAGCATGACGAGGCTGCGAACGAAAGCCTGGTTGCCTTTGTTGTCGTCGATGTCGCGCAAAAGCGACGTATCGACCTTGAGGTAGTCGAGGCCGAGGTCGTGCAGGTCGCCCAGGGCGGAAAAGCGCGGCCCGGCATGCTTGATGCCGAGTTTGCAGTCGAAAGGCTTGACCGTCAGGCAGAAGGCGTGGAACGCATCGGGGTCATGCACCGCGTTTTCTTCGGGGATTTCCATCCACAGGCGTTGAACCAGATCGGGCGCGTTGCGCAACAGGGCGATCAGTCCGGTGACGAAGCGTCCGTCCTGGAGCGCTTGCGCCGAAATGGTGATGGCGACCGGCGTTTCGCTGTTCCGGATGTGTTCGAGCGCGCTGGCGGCCACGGACTGGTTCAGATGCCCGATCAGTCCGAGCCGGGTGGCCCATGGCAGGAAATCGCCGGATTTGATGATGCCGTCGTCCGTGCACAGATCGACCTGTGCTTCGTTGTGGATCAACTCGCCAGCGATGGCGCGCACCGGGAGTGTCCCGAAATGAAGCCCGTTCTGGGCCAGCGCCCCCGTCAGTATTTCGCGCCATTGTTCCTGGGTGTGCGCGGGCCGGGCAGCGTCGGTGCGTCCTTCGATCTTCAGGGCGCGGTCGCCTTCCAGTTCGGCTTCGGCCAGGGCCGTGTCGAGACGGGCCAGGATGGCGGCCACGGTATCGCCGCGGGAGTACGGCACGGCAGCCATGGGCATGGCGAGAATGGCACCGTTCGTATGGCTGTCGGCGGCGGCATGGACGCGCTCGGCAACGGTGGCGGCCCATGGCGCGAGGTCGGTGGCGGGTGCGAGCAGAACGAAGTCGCTGCCGTTGAGACGACCGCCGATCCGGTCGGCTTCGCCCTCGCTTCCGAGCGCCTCGGCCAGCGCGCGCAGCAATTTGTCGGTGCCGATCCGGCCAAGGTCGCGGTTGAGTTCGTTGAGGTTGCGCACACGCAAAATGAGCAGCGCGCCGTGTCCGGAAGTGTCCGGGCCGGACAGCCGGGCAGAGAAAGCATTGAGGAACTGGCGGCGTTCGAGCAATCCCGTGACGGCGTCTTCCTGAACCTGGCGGCGCAGGTTTTCGAGCCGCTGCGCCTCATCGGCGAGCATTTGCCGGACACGTTCGGAGAGCGCGTTCATGGCGCGCACGACGAGCTTGAGTTCGGCGGTTCGGGGTTCCTGCGTGGTAATGAAACGGCGCTCGCCGATTGCCTGGGCATGGCTGACGAGCGTGCGCAAGGGCGCGGTGATCCGGCCCAGCAAGAAACTGCCCAGGATGCCGGCCAGACCGGCGGTGATGCAAAACCACGACAACAATTGGCGGGTGTTGTTCCAGAGCGCCACGTATACATAGCTGGTATGGCTTTCCACGGTGAGCGTGCCGAACTGCTGCCAGCCGTCCTGCACATGGGCGACCCCCGGATGCTCCGCGATCGACGCCAGTTTCACGAACCAGTTAGGCACGCCCTCGACATGGGGGTCGGCGTGGAAATCGACGATCACCCCGCCATCGGGGTTAGTGAGGCGAATCGAGCGGTAGTACCCGGTATCGAACTGCGAGGCGAGCTGCAATTCGATGGTGACAGGGTCCTTGTCGCGCTGTGACGACAAGGACAATGCCAAGGCCGTGGCGTTGTCGGAATTCTTGATGTTGAGCTGCTGTTCGAGGTATTGGCGCGCGGTCAGCGTGCTCACGACCAGGCTGCCGCCAAGGGCGAGCAGCGTGACAGCCACGATGGCGATCCAGAGTTGCTTAATCAGGGACATGGCCGAACCTTTCGGAAAATACTGACAGCGGGCGGAACGAAGGGGGAGATGGGCGGTTTGTCATCGTCTGCGCGCTTTCCGTAACGAAAATCTGGATTTTGTTGCTTTTTTTACCTTGGATTTTGCCATTTTTGCTACAGGTCGTGACTTGACCGCTTTCTTGGCAAGCCGGGATGAAGCAGCCTTGCGCGCCAGCGACCGATATTTGCCCTTGCCCGCCTTTTGCGAAGCCAGCGAAGGCCGCGACTTCGCCCGCTTCCACGACAGGATGGATTGGGCGCTGAGCGTTGCCAGGTTCGGATCCCATCCCTCCTGGCGCATGCGCTGGAGCACATCGCGCCAGCGCGACAGCCGTGCCGTGGGGCTGGAGGAGGACGTTCTTTCTCCTTCCATCCAGAGTCCCTCGTGGTTGAAGCTGAACACGGGAAAAAGATCGGGGCGCTGCTTTGCCCGGTGAATCCGGGGGATCAGGTTATCCAGCACCAGCGGTTCGGATGTCGGCGTCTCGTAATAGCTCAGAACCATGTGGGCCTGGAGCGCCTTGCCGTCCCCGCCGTTCAGGCGTGCGCGCGCATAGACAAGGCGCAGCTTTTGCACGGGAATATCCAGCAAGCGCAAGGTCACGTACTTGGCAATGGCGAAATCCTCGCAATCGCCTGCCTGCTTGCCGAAAAGCTCCAGCGGCGTGGCCCAGTAATCCACCTGTTTCCAGATAACGATGTCGCTCTCGTAAAAAACATGTCGGTTGACAAAATCGTTGGTGCGTTCGAGTTTCGCGCGGTCGGGCAGCTTGCGGGAGGCTTCGATCATGTCGCGCCATGCCCGGATCGTGTCGGCGGCAGCCTTGCCGTATTGCGTTTCGGCCAGTTGCTCCATGCGGGCGAAATCCGTGCGTGCCTCGACCGATCCCGCCATACAGACGCAAACGATGACAACAATCCGCCCCACCCACGCTGTCCACGAAGAAGGTGGAGAGCGAGAGACACGAGCGGGCGAATACCAAGCCCGCTCCAGGATAGCAGCCGTTATGGACACTTTTCGGAAGGATGACGGTAAGCTGGCACTATGATGTTCACCCGTGGAAGAACGAGGCGGGCATGAAATACTTCACGGTATAGACGCAAATTATATTGCGCGGACGCGAATGTGGGGCCACGCTTACACCGTATGCGAACGGGTTCCATGCGGTCGAATGGCGTTGTCAGGCCGATTTGTGGTGTCATTCCGGGCGATTCGCGGAAACATTCCGGATAAAAAGCAGAGCGGCCCGTGTCGGTAAGTGTTGTTTTTATGCCAGCACAACAATCGACACGATTGTTGTAGACTCATGAAACTGCATAATATAAACTGTCGTCCAAGTCACCATTGTGGACAATGCACGGTAAGTGCTTACAACTCTTGGAGATAGCCACCATGAGCAGGATCAAGACGTTGGTTTGTTTAGCGGTAGTCGCTACCCTACAGACCGTACCAGGTATCTCGGGCGCACAAGCGCCTGCCGAGCCTTCCAGGGGTGGTGCCCTGCTGGATGCCGTGCGCAAGGCGGTGGTCAGCAATCCCGATGTGCAGGCGGCCTGGCACGGATACCATGCCGCGACCGCCGCACAGGACGCCGCACGTGGGGGTTATCTACCGGAGGTTGACGTGAATGCCGCGGCGGGACGTCGCTGGCGCAAGGATCCCCATGAGATCCAGAATGGCAAGAAGTCCAACAACTGGAATTACTCCGATGCCGCGCTGGAACTCAACCAGTTGATCTACGACGGTTTTGCCACGAGCAGCGAAGTCAGCCGCATGGGCTATCAACGGCTCGTGCGCTATTACGAGTTGCTGGACGCCTCGGAGAACGCCGGTCTCGAAGTCACGCGCGCCTATGCCGACGTCGAACGCCAGCGCGAGCTGGTCGAACATGCCAAGGCAAACTACGCCGCCCACAAACAGCTTTACGATCAGATCAACAATCGCACCACGGCTGGCGTGAGCCGCCGGGTGGACCTCGATCAGGCAGCCGGGCGCTTGGCGCTGGCCGAATCCAATCTCCTGACCGAAGTCTCCAACCTGCACGATGTCAGTACGCGCTATCAGCGCCTCGTCGGCGAACTGCCGGCGGATCGGCTGCCTCCGCTGGCGGACAATTTCGCCAATGTGTCCTTGCCTGAAAACGTCGTCGCGGCCTTGCGCACAGCGTATGTGAACAATCCGTCTTTCAATGCCGCAATCGAAAACGTGCGTGCGAACGCCTCCAAACGCGACGTGGCTCGTTCCGCCTACCATCCCAAGCTCAGTCTGCATGCCAGCACGGGCATTGATCGCAACATCGACAACGACGAGAGGAACCTCAAGGGAAACCGGCGTGAGAGTCTCGTCGAAGTGTTGTTCTCCTTCAACGTCTTCCGTGGCGGTGCCGACCGTGCCCGTGTTCGTCAGGCGGGCGAGGAAGTGGATCAAGCCAGGAATTTGCGCGAAAAAGCCTGCCGCGACCTGCGCCAAACCTTGACCATCGCCTATCAGGACACCCGTAGCCTGGTCGAAAAACTCGGCTATCTCGACCTGCACCAATCGTCGACCGCCAAGGCGCGCGAAGCCTATCGTCGCCAGTTCGACATTGGTCAGCGTACCCTGCTCGACCTGCTCGACAGCGAAAACGAGTATTTCAACGCTCGCCGCGCCTATACCAATGCGCGTTTCGACCTGCTGGTCGCACAAGCCCGTACCCTGTCCGGAACCGGCCAGCTCCTGCATACCCTTGGCGTCGTGCGCGAAGATTTGCCGACGGCGCGGGATGCCGGACAAGATCGTGACACCGTCGATCCGGCGGAAATGTGCCCGGCCGATGCGCCCGCGCCGCTCGAAGTCAACAAGAGTACCTTGCTCACCACCGAGGCCGCATACAGGTAAGGCATTGAACATCGCGCATCGCGCGGCTTTGCACGAAAATGGCGCAACTGTTTCGGTTGCGCCATTTTTATGTCCTGTTTCCATCGTTTTCGGCCTGGTAAAAGCCCGGCGCTTTTGCTGCCGTTCACTTCCGCGTGGCGCAAACGATCGCCCGCCAGCGCGTTTGTCTCTCCCGGTGACCACGAGCGCGACCCCATGACGGGAAATCCCGCGCCACAACGGGTCGTCACGGTACGGCGCGATTACAACACCTGGGTCGCCAACGAAACGCTGGAAGACTACGCGCTCCGGTTCACGCCGCGCAGCTTTCGCAAACTCTCTGAATTCCGCGTCGTCAATACAGCCTTCGGTGGCGCGGCCTCGTTCCTGGTGCTGGAAGCCGTGGGCGCGACCATGCTGCTCGGCTACGGCTTCATCAACAGCCTGTGGGCGATCCTCGCCGTCGGGCTGCTCATTTTCCTCGCCGGACTACCGATCAGCCTGTATGCCGCGCGCTACGGGGTGGATATGGATCTGCTCACCCGCGGCTCGGGCTTTGGCTATCTCGGCTCGACCCTGAGTTCGCTGGTCTATGCCTCCTTCACCTTCATCTTCTTCGCCCTCGAAGCGGCGATCATGGCCTACGCGCTGGAAATGGCGCTCGGCATCCCGCCCGCCTGGGGCTACCTGATTTGTGCACTGGCGGTCATCCCGCTGGTCATGCACGGCATCACCGCGATCAGCCGCCTGCAAACCCTGACCCAACCGCTATGGCTTTTCCTGCTCGCGCTGCCGTTTTTCTTCGTGCTTGCCCATGATCCCGGCGCGCTTTCCGGCCTGTGGCATTACCCCGGCGTAGACGGACGGGGCGGCGCATTCGACTGGCACCTCTTTGCCGGAGCAATGACGGTAGGCATCGCCCTGATGACGCAGATGGGCGAACAGGCCGACTACCTGCGCTTCATGCCACCGCGCACGGCGCGGAACCGTTGGCGCTGGCTGCTCGGCGTCGTGCTCGGCGGCCCCGGGTGGGTGCTGATCGGTGCGGCCAAGATGATCGGCGGCGCGCTGCTGGCGTGGATGCTGCTGGAAGTCGGCGCGCCGCCGGAAAAAGCCGTCGACCCCAGCCAGATGTACCTGTTGGGCTTTTCCGGCGGAATCGGCAACCTGAGCGTGGCGGTCGCCGTGACGGCGCTTTTCGTCGTTGTCTCCCAACTCAAGATCAACGTCACCAACGCCTACGCCGGGTCGCTCGCCTGGTCGAACTTCTTCTCCCGCCTCACCCACAGCCACCCCGGACGTGTGGTCTGGGTCGTGTTCAACACCCTGATCGCCCTGCTGCTCATGGAAATGAACGTATTCCAGATACTGGGGCAAGTCCTGGGGCTATATTCCAACGTAGCCATCTCCTGGATGATGACCGTGGTGGCCGACCTCGTCATCAACAAACCGCTCGGCCTCTCGCCGCCGGGCATCGAATTCAAGCGCGGCTACCTGTACGACATCAACCCCGTGGGCGTGGGCGCAATGCTGATTGCCTCGGTGCTCTCGATCTCGGTGTTCGCCGGACTGTTCGGCCCCGCGCTCCAACCCTTCGCCCCCTTCGTCGCGCTTGTGACCGCCTTGCTCGTCTCGCCGCTGATCGCCTGGATCACCGGCGGACGCTACTACCTCGCGCGCCCGCCCGAAACCGGCGCGGACAGTGGCAGAAAAAGCGACGGCACCGACGAAACTGCCAGTGGCGAACCCTGCCAATGCTGCATCTGCGGCCAATACTTCGAGCCGGAAGACATTTGCCGCTGCCCGGCCTACCAGGGCGCGGTCTGCTCGCTATGCTGCTCGCTCGACGCACGCTGCGACGACCTGTGCAAACCGCACGCCCGCCTGGCCGCCCAATGCTCGGCGCTCCTGAACCGCTGGCTGCCCGCGCGGCTGCACCGCCTGCTGAGCGCGGGACTTGGGCAATACCTCCTCCTGATGTCCGGCGTCGCTGCGATCCTCGCGCTGGTACTGGGCACGCTCTACTACCACGAAATCTCCGCCGACGCGCCCGCCGGACGGCTCGACGCGGTACTACTGCGAGTATTCATCGTCCTGATGCTGCTCTCCGGCATCGGCGCATGGTGGATGGTGCTCACCCACAAAAGCCGCCAAGTCGCGCAAGAAGAATCGAACCGCCAGACGCGGCTACTGATGCAGGAAATCGAATCGCACCGCCGCACCGACCTGCAACTCCAAAACGCCCGCCGCGCCGCCGAACACGCCAACCAGGCCAAAAGCCGCTACGTCACCTCGATCAGCCACGAACTGCGCACACCGCTCAACAGCCTCCTCGGCTACGCGCAGATTCTCGACGGCGACGAAACCCTCCCCCCGCACCGGCGCGCGGCGGTCAGCGTCATCAAAAAAAGCGGAGAACACCTGCTCTCGCTCATCGAAGACACCCTCGACATCGCCCGCATCGAAAGTGGCCGCTTCACCCTCGACATCCGCCCGCTCGCCTTTCCGGCCTTCATTCAACAACTCACCGGCATGTTCGAGCTGCAAGCGCGCGACAAGGGGCTGGATTTCCACTTCGACCTCGACGGCGCATTGCCCGCCGTCGTGCGTGCCGACGAAAAACGCCTGCGCCAGATACTGATAAACATCATCGGCAACGCCGTGAAATACACCCCCTCGGGCACCATCCGCGCGCGCCTGACCTACCGGCGCGAAATGGCCCTTTTCGAGATTGCCGACAGCGGGCCGGGCATCCCGCCCGAGGACATCGCCCTCATCTTCGAGCCATTCGCCCGTGGCGGCGCGCGCATGGGCACCATCGGCACCGGACTGGGCCTCACCATCAGCCGCATGCTCACCGACCTGATGGGGGGCGATCTCACCGTCGAAAGCCGCATCGGCGAAGGCAGCACCTTCCGCGTGCGCCTCTTCCTGCCCCAACTGCACGGCGCGCAAGCCGACAGCGCCTTCCCCAAAGCGCGCCGGATCGGCTATCGCGGCGTGCGCCAGCGCATCCTCGCCGTCGACAACGAACGCATCGACCGCGAACTCCTGCGCAACCTGCTCGAACCGCTCGGGTTCGAGATCGGCGAAGCCGCCTCGGGCGAAGAATGCCTCGCCATGGCGGGAACCTTCCAACCGCACATCATCTTCATGGATCTCGCCATGCCCGGCATCGACGGCTGGGAAACCATCCGGCGACTGCGGGCGACGGGCTTCGACCAGACACCGCTGGCGGTCATCTCCGCCAATGCCTTCGACAAAGGGCTGGATCACGACGTTGAACTCCCCGCCGAAGACTTCATCCTCAAACCGGTTCGCTTCGACGACCTGCTCGACTGGATCGGTCGCCGCCTGCGTCTCGAATGGGTCTGGGCCGAAGCCCCCGTCTCCGGACAGCCGCAGCCCCCTTCCGCCATGCCCGCGCCGGAAACGCCCCCGATGCACCTACCGCCGCCGGAAACCCTGTGTGCGCTCGAAGAAGTCATCGACCTCGGCTTTGTGCGCGGCATCCACGCCCGGCTCGACGAAATCGAGACACTCCACCCCCGCTACGGCGAATTCGTCCGCGTCCAGCGTGGCCTCCTTCGCCAATTCCAGTTCGACGCCATGCGCGCCCTGCTGCACCGCGAAAAATCCCCTGCGCCATGAACGATGCACCGATCCGGCGTCCCGTTCCTCTCAAAACCTGCGCCCCGAATTCCCGGCTATCATGACGGCGCATATTGCCGTACAGGAGACCGCCCCATGAAATCCCAACGTCTTTGCCTTCTCATATTGCTGGCCTGCGGCGCGCTGTTTTCGTGCGCCATCCAGACACCTTCGGATGATCGAATACAGACCGCCAGGGCGCTCTTCGACAAAGGCGTAGTCTTGTGGCAACAGGACAAACTCGATGCCGCAATGGCCGTCTTTGACGACATGGGGCACCGCTTTAACCAAGATGACCCGCCAGGCGTGCGCGAGCAGGTTGCCAAGGCTCTCGTCAACAAAGGCGCAATCTTGGGACGACAGAACAAGTTCGATGCCGCAATACTTGTTTCTGATGAGATTGAACGCCGTTTTGGTCGGGATGACTCGCCTGGCGTGCGGGGACCGGTTGTCCAAGCACTCATTAACAAAGGCGCTTTCTTGGCACGACAGGGCAAACCCGATGCCGCAATCGCCGTCAATGACGAAGTCGACCGTCGCTTTGGCCAGGATGTCTCGTCCGACGTGCGCAAACAGGTCGCCTCGGCGCTCTTCAACAAAGGTATGTTCCTGGGAGGTCAAGGCAAATTCAGCGCTGCTGTGACTGTCTTTGACGAAGTCGAACGCCGCTTCGGCAATGACGATTTGCCCGGTATGGATGCCGTGCTCGCTGCGGCGCGCCAAGCCAAACAACGTGCTCTGGCAGAGTCCCGCAGCAAACAGTAGTCCGGGATCGCGCTGCAAGTGCGGTTTGAAAAAAGAAAGCCAGACTCCGGCTGCGCAAAGCGACGCGCATCATTATGCGTCGCTGAATTCCCGATTATCATGACAGTGCGCATTTCCGTCCGGGAGATCACCCCATGAAATCCCCCCGCCTTTGCTTTCTCATATTACTGGCCTGCGGCGCGCTGTTTTCGTGCGCTACCCAGACACCTTCGGATGACCGGCTGCAAACAGCCAGGACGCTCTTCGACAAGGGCCGCAGCCTGGAGCAACAGGGCCAGACCGATGCCGCCATCGCCGTCTATGACGACATCGAACGCCACTTCGCTCGGGATGGTTCATTCGCCATGCAAAAAGTGCTTGCCACGGCACTCATCAACAAAGGCGCAGCCTTGTTGCAACAGGGCAGATTCGATGCCGCAATGCTTGTCTTTGACGACATCGAGCGCCGTTTCAGCCAAGACGGCTCACCCCCTGTGCGCGAATGGATCGCCGTGGCGCTTTTCAATAAGGGCATAGCCTTGGGACGACAAGGCAAACCCGATGCCGCGATTGCCGTCCTCAATGAAATCGAGCGGCGCTTCGGACGGGATGATTTGCCCGCCGTTCGCCGAATAGCTGCCAAGGCACTCCATGGCAAAGGCATGCTCTTGCAATTCCAGGGCAAACACAATGCCGCAAGGGCTGTCTGGGACGAACTGGATCGCCGTTTCGGCCAGGATGGCCCGCTCGGCACGCGTGGGCTGGACGCCAGTCTGTTCGTCGAAAACGGCATGGCCTTGTTGCAGCAGGGCAAGCCCGATGCCGCCATCGCTCTCTTCGATGAGGTTGATCGCCGCTTCGGTCGGGACGATTTGCCCGTCGTGCGCGAGCTGCTTGCCGAGGCGTTCGTCAACAAAGGCATAGCCCTGTGGCGGCAAGACGAACTCGATGCCGCGATAGCCGCTTTCGACGAACTCGACCGCCGCTTCGGCAAGGATGATTCACCCGGCGTGCGCGTGCGGGTCGCCAGCGCGCTCGTCCACAAAAGCATGGCCCTGGGGAAACAGGGCAAGTCCGATGGCGAAATGGCCGGTTATGACGAGGTTGTCCGTCGCTTCGGTCGGGACGATTCGCCCACTGTGCGCGGCTGGGTTGCCGGGGCGCTCTTCAATCGGGGCATGGCCTTGTGGCGGCAGGACAAACCCGATGCCGCCATGGCCGCCTTCGACGAGATCGAGCGTCGCTTCGGCAAGGACGCCTCGCCTGCCGTGCGCGAATGGGTCGTCGTGGCATTGCTCTTCGGCAAAAACATGCTCCTGGAGCGGCAGGGCAAGCCCGATGCCGTAAAAGCCATCCTCGATGACATCGACCGCCGTTTCGGTCGGGACGACGGCGTGCGCGGAAGGGTCGCATGGGCGCTCCTCAACAAAGCCGGTACCTTGTGGCAACAAGGCAAAGCCGATGCCGCCATCGCTACCCTCGACGACATCGAGCGCCGCTTCGGCAAGGACGCCTCGCCTGACATGCGCAAACAGCTTGCCGAGGCGCTCTTCAGAAAAGGCGTCATCTTGCGACAACATGGCAAGCTCGATGCCGCGATTGCCGCCTATGACGAACTCGACCGCCGCTTTGCCCGGGACGGCTCGCTCGCCGTGCGCGAATGGGTCGTCGGAGCGCTCGTCAATAAAAGCTGGACTTTGGAACAACAGGGCAAACTCGATGCCTCGATGGCCGTCTATGACGACATCGAGCGCCGCTTCGGCCCGGACGACTTGCCCGGCGTGCGCGAACAACTGGCCAGGGCGCTCAATAACAAAGGCTTGGCCTTTTTGGAGCAGGGCAAGCTCGATACCGCGATGAGCATTTTCGACGAGGTCGAACGCCGTTTTGGCCGGGACGATTTGCCCGGTGTGCGCGAACGGGTCGCCAAGGCGCTCGGCAACAAAGGCGTCGTCCTGGAGCGGCAGGGCAAGCTCGATGCCGCGCTGGCCGTCTATGACGAACTCGACCGCCGCTTCAGCCTGGACGATACGCCCGATGTACGCCATGTGGTCGCGGGGGCGCTCTACAACAAAGGCGCAGCTTTGGGGCGGCAGGGTAAACACGACGCCGCGATTGCCATCTATAACGAGATAGATCGCCGCCTGGGCAAAGACAATTCGCCCGGCGTGCGCGAGCAGGCCGCCAAGGCGCTTTTCAACAAAGGCATTGTTCTGGAGCAGCAGCGCAAATTCGATGCCGCCATAGCGGCCTATGACGAATTCGACCGTCGCTTTGGCCAGGACGACTCGCTCGGCATGCGCGGATGGACTGCCTGGGCGCTTGCCAACAAAGGCGCGACTTTGGGGCGGCAGGATAAATACGATGCCGCCATAGCAGTCTCTGACGAATTCGAGCGCCGTTTCGGGCAGGAGAGCGCGCCGGGCATGCGTGGACATGCCGCTTGGGCGCTCTACAACAAAGGCGTGGCATTGGGTAAACAGGGCAGGCACGATGCCGCGATTGCCATCTATGACGAATTCGAGCGTCGTTTTGGTCAGGATAACTCGCCTGCCGTGCGCGAGCAGGCTGCCTGGGCGCTTTTCAACAAGGGCATGATGTTGTTGCGCCAGAAAAAGCCCGGTGATGCAATGGCCGTCTTTGACGAGGTCGAGCGCCGCTTCGGTCAGGACGATTCGCCTGCCGTGCGAGAGCAAACCACCAGAGCACGAAAAGCCAGGCAGCTTCTGAAAAAGCCTCGCGGATAATCGCTGGCCTGCGGAGCCATTCTGCCCGCGACGCTTCCCGATGTGAATGGGCCGCTTTTCAGCGCCCGTCCGCGTCGCGCGCTTTCTTTTCTTCGAGTTCCTGGATGCGGGCGTCGTACCGTTCGCGGTCGCGGCGCGCGGTTTGGGCGCGGACATTGGCACGTTTCCGGGCGCTGGCCCGTTCGCGGGATTTTTGGGCGCTCGCGGACTGGCGCACGATGGTTTTTTGTATGTCTGCGTTTCCGGTGCGCATCGTCGGCGTAGCAACGTCGGCGGCGGGATTGGCGGCGGCGGTTGAGCGCGGAACGCTCTGTTCCTCGGCTTTTCTCGCCGCTTCGGCGGCGGCGCGGTTGCGCTCGGCAAGATCTATGCGATGCGCTTCGGCTTCGAGCGCGCGCGCCTGGCGAACGACGATGAGACGCTCGCCCTTGGCCTTGTCGATGCAACGGTTGACCAGGAAACGCTTGTAGCATGCCGCCTCCGCCGTCTGGTAGGCGGCATCGGCCTCGTCGCGCAGGCGCTCGGCTTTTCCGCGCAAGGCTTCGATGCGGACATCGGACGCGGAAGGGGCGTCGCCATCGTTCACGGCGGCGGACGGCATGGCTGTCACGGTGAGGAACAGGCAGGCAAGAAAACGGGATGGGGTACGGGCGGACATACGGAACGGCCATGGTGTATTCGGGTGTGCGTAGAATAGCGCCTTCCGTCATTTTCCGCGAATTCTGGCGTGATCCGTTTACGCAATCTGCGCCTCGTCCGGGGGGCGCGCACCCTGATCGAAGAGGCTTCGCTCCAGATTTTCCCCGGCTGGAAGCTCGGTCTCACCGGGGCGAACGGCAGTGGCAAATCCAGCCTTTTCGCGTTGTTGCGCGGGCAGCTTCTGCCGGATCGCGGCGATCTGGAAGTGCCCGCCGCCTGGGTGATTGCCCATGTCGCGCAGGAAACGCCCGCCCTGCCGCAGGCGGCCATCGAATATGTGCTCGACGGCGACGCGGAATTGCGCCGCATCGAATCGGAACTGGAAACCGCCGAAGCGGCTCACGACGGAGTGCGCATCGCGGAATTGCACGCGCGCATGCAGGAGATCGGCGCTTATGCGGCGCGCTCGCGCGCGGCGGCGTTGCTCGATGGTCTGGGTTTCGCGCCCGAGGACGCGGGGCGGCCCGTGGCGGATTTTTCCGGCGGCTGGCGGATGCGCCTGAATCTCGCACAAGCCCTGATGTGCCGCTCCGACCTGTTGCTGCTCGACGAACCCACCAATCACCTCGATCTCGATGCGGTAATCTGGCTCGAACAGTGGTTGCGCGACTATCGCGGCACCTTGCTGATGATTTCGCACGACCGCGAATTCCTTGATGGCTGCGTGGCGCGCATCGCGCACATCGAACAGGGACGGCTCACGCTCTATAGCGGCGGTTATTCCGATTTCGAGCGGCAGCGCGGCGAGCGCCTGGCCCAGCAGCAGGCGCTTTTCGAGCGCCAGCAACGCGACATCGCGCACATGGAGGATTACATCCGGCGTTTTCGCGCCAAGGCGACGAAGGCGCGGCAGGCGCAGAGCCGCATCAAGGCGTTGGAGCGCATGGAGCGGATCGCCGCCGCCCACGTCGATACGCCTTTCACGTTCTCTTTCCGGGAGACAGCGCCCGCGCCCGATCCGCTGCTGCAAATCGAGGACGGCGCGGCGGCGTATGGCGAAACGCGCATCCTCGAAAATATCCGCCTCACGCTGCGGCCCGGCGAGCGCATCGGCCTTCTGGGGCGGAACGGCGCGGGCAAGTCGACGCTGGTCAAGTTGCTGGCCGGGCGGCTGGCGCTCGCGGCGGGGCAGCGGCAGGAGGGCAAGGGGCTGGCGGTGGGGTATTTCGCCCAGCATCAGCTCGAAACCTTGCGCCCGGACGACTCCGCGCTCCAGCACATGACCCGGCTCGACCCCGCCGCGCGCGAGCAGGATTTGCGCGATTATCTCGGCGGCTTCGATTTTCGCGGCGACGGCAGGGATGGCCGCTCCACCCCGGCCAGCGCGCCTTGCGGGGCGTTTTCCGGCGGCGAGAAGTCGCGCCTGGCGCTGGCGCTGCTCATTTGGCAACGGCCCAATCTGTTGTTGCTCGATGAACCCACCAACCATCTCGACCTCGAAATGCGCCACGCGCTCATGCTCGCGCTTCAGGAATACGAGGGGGGCATGGTGCTGGTTTCCCACGACCGCGCCTTGCTGCGGGCATGTTGCGACCGGCTGTTGCTGGTCGATGATGGCCGTCTACAGCCCTTCGATGGCGATGTGGATGATTATCGCGCCTGGCTGGCGGCGCGCCGCGCCGGGCGCGAACGGAACGATCCGGAGGCCGCCGGGCGTGCCTCGCGCCGCGCCAGCCGTCTCCAGTCCGAAGCGGAACGTCAGGCAGTGTTGGCCGCGCGTCGCCCACTCGCCAGGGAGGTCGAACAGATCGAGAAAAAACTGGCCGTCTGGACGGGCGAGCAAAAACTGCTGGAAGCACGACTTGCCGATTCCACGCTCTACAACGCTATCGACCGCGAGCCGTTGCGGGATTTGCTCAAGCGCCAGACCGAGCTGGCCGCCTGGATAGAACAGGCCGAAACGCGCTGGATGGCATTGTCGGCGCAGCTGGAAGAACTGACGCCGGATCGGGCGTGAGGCTTCGGTGTTGTTCGGGGCTTGCCGCGCGGCGCTTTCAAAGCGCAATATTGCCCGTCGCTTCAATCCAAGTTATCGTCATTGCGAGCGAAGCGCAGCAATCCACGGGTGCCACGGCGCTACGCGCCTCGCAGTGACGCTCGCTCGGCGTTTTCATAGAATAATTCGCTCTCGTCAAACCAGATGACCACGGAGGAAACCATGAGCCGCATCGTTCGCATTATTCCCACCGCACTGCTGTTGCTCGTTCTCGTGACGCCCTTGGCGCAAGCCGCAAACATCGCGCCGATAAAAACGTTCAAGGACGTCATCATCCTGAAACAGGACGCGCCGGACGCCGCCCAAAAAACACATGATGCCCTCGTCAATGCCACGGAAAAGGAAAAATGGGAGATCGTCAGTGACGACGGCAATACCCTGCGCCTGAAACGCATCGTGCGGAAAAAGCACACCGTCGTCGTCGACGTACACATTCGCGGCAAGGCCGTGGATGTCGATTATGTCAGCAGCGAAAACATGCATTATCAGAAGGACGTGCAAGACACGCGCGGCGTATGCGGCGGCGAGCGAATCCCCGGCTTGACGGCGCGTTGCGCGGATGGTGAGGTCATCCATCCGAATTACGGCGCATGGGTATCGAGACTGCTGAGGATCGCCAGCCGCGCGGCGAACTCGGCGAACTGAAAGACCGAACGTCACGGTATTTCAGGGCAGTTTCAGGAAAGTGTCCCGGTAGTGGCGCAGTTCGACGATGGACTCGACGATGTCGGCGAGCGCCGTATGCGCACCGGCTTTTTTCACGCCTTTATGGACTTCCGGGTTCCAGCGTCTGGCAAGTTCCTTGAGCGTGGAAACGTCCAGATTGCGGTAATGGAACCACGCCTCGAACCGGGGCATGTAGTTCGCCAGAAAGCGGCGATCCTGGCACACGGTATTGCCGCACATCGGCGAAATGCCCTTGGGCACCCATTGTTCGAGGAAGGCCAGCATCGTCGCCTCGGCTTCGGCCTCGGTGATGCGGGAAGCGCGCACGCGCTCGATCAGGCCGGATCGGCCATGGGTGCCTTTGTTCCACGCATCCATGGCGTCGAGCACCGCATCGGATTGATGCACCGCGATCACCGGCGCTTCGGCAACGATGTCGAGCGCGTTATTGGTAATGACCAGGCCGATCTCGATGATGCGGTCGCGTCCGGGGTCGAGGCCGGTCATCTCAAGGTCGAGCCAGATCAGATGATTCGCGTCCTGTGCCATAATTTTCAGTCCCTTTTCGCCCATGCCGGGCCGCGCCGCGGCAACGACAAAACACTTCAAAGGCCGCGATTGTGTCACAGAATGCCCGCCGATCCTCCCCGCCGAGAGCGGACGCGCGCATCGAAGGCATCGTCGTCGCCGCATTTGGCCGCCATTTCGAGGTACGCACCGCCACGGGCATCGTGCGTTGCCACACGCGGGGCAGGAAAAACACCTACGCCTGCGGCGATGAAGTCGAAATCGCCCCGGCGGGCGACGGACTCGGCGTTATCGAAACCCTGCACCCGCGCCGCAATCTGTTGTGGCGCTCCGATGCCTTCCGCCAGAAGCTGATTGCCGCCAATCTCAGCCGCATCGTCGTCGTCGTCGCGCCCGCGCCGCGTTTCTCCAGCCTGCTGGTGTCGCGCTGCCTGGCGGCGGCGGAAAGCGAAAATCTCTCCGCGCTGATCGTGCTCAACAAGGCAGATCTCGTCGACAACCTGCCTGCCGCGCGCGAGCGGCTGCAAGTCTTTGCCGCGCTCGGCTATCCCGTGATCGAACTCTCCGCGCTGGCGAACGCGGACGCCCTCGCGCCATGGCTGCACGGCGAGCGCGCCATTTTCGTCGGCCAGTCGGGCATGGGCAAATCCACCCTCATCAATGCCCTGGTGCCCGAAGCGTCGGCGGCCACCACCGAAATCTCCGACGCGCTCGGCAGTGGCCGCCACACCACGACCTTTTCCCGCCTCTATCCGCGCGACGGCGACGGCTGGCTCATCGACAGCCCCGGCCTGCAAGCATTCGGCCTCGCCCACCTCGATGTCGCGGCGCTGGAAGCCGCCTTTGTCGAATTCCGTCCTCGCCTTGGGCAATGCCGCTTCCGCGACTGCCGCCACGACACCGAACCGGGTTGCGAACTCCGCGCCGCCGTGGCGGCGGGCCTCATCGACGCGCGCCGCTTCGCGCATTTCCGGATCATCCTCGCCGAAATCGCCGCCGCCCGCCGCGCCAATCCGAGCTGGTGAATCCGTCAGTGCGGGGGGGGGCCGCCGCATGGATTGCCGCGGGCCTTCGGCCCTCGCAATGACGGGGTGGGAGATTCGTCATTGCGAGGCGCGTAGCGACGTGGCAATCCATACGCCTGGATGGCTTCCCGGCACGTTTCCTTGCGGTCGCAATGACGACTTATTTGCCCAAGGTTTCCCGCGATTCAAATCTCAGCGAAATTCCGTGAGACGCGAATTCTGCGAGTATTTCATCGAACTCACGCCCTGCAGGAAAGCAAAGCCGTAATCTTCCAGATAATAATAAGTGGAAAGTTCGTCGTCCCGATCGCCGACGATATGGCACTTCAATTCCTTGGCATTTCCCTGGAGTTGCGGATTCAGACCGTCCGCCGAAACGCTTCGGACGATCTTGCAAATGACTTCCACGTCCCTGCTGGAGAGGTTCGTCACAATATCCGCGACACGCGTCCGTTGCCGGTAGCTCAATTGACCATTGACGGGCATCTTGATCCAGTCTCCCCGCAATTCCAGCCTGTCTACGATGGAAACATTCTGGACATCGGCGCTGTTGAACGTCTGGCCGATGGGGATCATGCCCAGGAAACTCATTTGCTCGGTTTTGTCGCCGCCCTCGAACTGCACGGTGTGAAAGACACCCGGCGTTTCCGTGCCTTTTATCGATGCCTCCTGCAAGAAAGAGCCAGACTTGCTGTTCAGCCGCGCCGCCGCGCTGCCGCTTTTGAATGTCTTGGTGCCTTCGACACGTATATAACTGAGCGGCTGCCTGGGCCGCGCGAAATTGAGTTTCGCAATCTGGCTCACGACATTCGTATCGAGCACGGGCAGGGCGGCGAAATTCGGGAATTGCTTGTCGCGCGTCTCGGGCGGCACCAGGGTTTCGAGCAATTCCTTTTTGCCGCAAACAGTTGTCAGCAACGTGGAGAAATCGCCGGGAGCCTGTCCGAAATTGACTGACGGGGGCCGCACGGCCAGCCCGCCGTCCGTGATCGTCCGTTGTTGATCCAGGTAATAAACATAAAGAAGGGAATAGCTCTGCCGCAGGCAATCCACATGGTAGAACCCGGCGCGGCGCGCATAAGGAGCCTTGAACAGCCGGATATAGGCAAGATAGGGGTAATCAATGGCCGCCCAGAAACGCAGGCTGCCGTCGCCCAGATCCTGCACGCTCGTGACATCGAGAAGAATCTGCGTCTCGCTTCGTTTGTTGTAGACGACCTCGCGCCACACAGGCTCACGTTCGCATGCTTGCCGCACTTCGGGCAACTGGCGGATGAGACCGGCGGTGCGTTCGCTCAGCGCGAGCGGTGGCGAGTAGGTTGCCGTGCCGCCGCCATAGCGTCTTACCCCCGTAGCATGGGACGACTTGTCGGCGACGAGGTCGGCGTAAGTCCAGGCGGCAGACCCGGCGGCACAGCTTGCCTGGAGATAAAGCAGGCCCTCGCCGCTTTGCACGGACAGGGAAACCTTGTCTCCATCGCGCAGCACGCTTTGTTCGACGACCTCGCCCTTGCCCACCGCCGACGAAACCACCCGGTCGATTCGTTCCGGTTCATCGTCGGGCTTTACCGGGAATGAAGCACTGCATGCGGATACCGCGATAACCACGGGAAACACCGCCAACCGAAGCATCATGGACATGATGGATTCCTTGATTTCCGAGAACCTCGCCGGTTCGGCCACAAAATATCGAAAGAGCGTCATTCTAACGCTTTCCCCGTGCCGCGCAATCGCCGTATCCACGGAAGGCGGCGAACAGCGGGGCCGAATCCCGCCGCCATGTCATGCTCGGGACGAGGACCGCCGAAGGGCCGATCCGTGAAAATACTTTCCGATATTCATCCCTGGAAAACCGCTTCCCGGAAAACAAATTCAATTACAATTTAAACGGCGCACCATTTCCATTTCCGCTCGTTTACAGATCGGCAAACGAATTCCGACGAATCTGATCAATTTGCCATGCAAACCCCTTTGCGAACCCCTTGGAACGAACGAAATGACGAGAATTACGCAACAGGATTATTGCCATGCAATCCAGGGGAAATAGTCCTGTCCGGCATTTTCGCGCCTGGAGAAATGGTATGATTCTGCCGTTTTGACTTTTCTCGTTCTTTATCGGAAAGGAACCCCTTCCATGTCGCCGCACATCGTCCGCAAACTTTTCTCTTACCTACATAGCATTGTCGCCGTGTTTTTGCTGTCCTGCCTCAATATCGCAGGCCACGCGCAGGACAGCGCCGCCGAACAGGAAATCCAGGCCGCCGCCGAAGCCATGAAGGCCGTCCTCGTATCAGGGCCGAAAAACGTCCCGCTTGGCGGGCGGGCCACCATTGATCTGCCGGAAAGATTCACTTTCGCGCCGGAGCCGGAAGCAGGGCGCTTCATGCGCGCGCTCGGCAACACGGTCGACAAAGACTTCATCGGACTGATCTTCAGCGCGCAATTGAGCGGTTTCGTCGCCGTCGAATTCTCGCCCTCGGGCTATATCAAGGACGACGACGCCAGGGATTGGGACACCGACGAACTGCTGAAAAACCTGAAGGACGGCACCGAGCACGCCAACAAGGAACGCGCCAGGCGCGGCCTGCCCGAAATCGCCGTGCTGGACTGGATCGAAAAACCGGTCTATGACGCCGACACGCACCGGCTGGTATGGTCGGCTTCCTCGCGGCGCAAGAACGACCCGGCCAGCGAGGAACAGGGTGTGAATTACAACACCTATCTGCTCGGACGCGAGGGCTATCTATCGCTCAATCTGGTGACGGACACGGGTAGCGTCGAAAACGAAAAGCCCGTGGCAAAACAGTTGCTTGCCGCCGTCGGCTTCAACAACGGGCAGCGTTACGAAGATTTCGACGCCACCACCGACCGCGTGGCGGAATACGGGCTGGCCGCGCTGGTCGGCGGCCTCGCCGCCAAGAAACTCGGGCTGCTGGCGGTGATTGCTGTTTTTTTCGCCAAGGCGTGGAAAATCATTTTGCTCGGGCTGCTCGCCGTCGCGGCGATCGGCAAGCGGTTTTTCCGGCGCAAGGGGACTTGAGGAGGCAGCACGCCGGACGAGCTGGCATCCGATCCGGCGTGAGTGTTTGCCGCGCTTCGCACGCAATGACGATAACTTGATCGCATTTGTGGCCACTATTTAGAGCAAATCGACTTTATGAGGCTCATGTCGAACTGATCGTCATTGCGAGCGAAGCGCGGCAATCCACGGGCCGCATGGATTGCCACGGCCCTTTGGGCCTCGCAATGACGGCGGTTCTCTTTGGGCTTCAATTTGTTGATCTGCTCTAGATGGTGTCGTCACAAGATTTTGCCCCATAGGGCGATACATCGGATTTGCACGGCAGCCACAAAAGAAGCCACATTCTTGGCGTAGCGGGTGGCAATACCTCGCCAGCGTTTCAAATGCAGAAAAGCATTCTCTATAACATATATATCGT
>JAISNX010000072.1 GCA_031276015.1 Azoarcus sp. | reverse complement strand
ATCGTCGCCAACGCGCCGGAACAGGACGGAGAAGCGGGCGCGTACCACCTTCTTTTCGACCGACCTTCCGCCGCCTACTTCCAGGAAGCGATGCTCGATGCCATGCGGGAGTTCGGCGGGGAGATGGTGGGGTTTGCGACAGTCATCGGGGGGAAATGAGATATTGGATGGTGCATTCGCACGCCGCCTACCGTCCCCTTCCCCATTCATGGAGTGTTCTGCCGGACAGGAAGGTGCGACTATCCGAGCCTTGTGCGATCGTTTCGGCATCTGTGCAGCCACGGGCTACAAATGATTGCAACGCTATCGAGACGAGGGCAAAGCGGGCCTGCTCGAGCGTTCCCGGCGTCCCCATGCCAGCCCCCGGCAGACGGGTTCGGCGCGGGAGGCCCTGATTGTGCAAGCAGCGGCAAAGCATCCTGTCACCTGGCGGTACAATGCGGCGGTTTCCTTGTGTGGAGCGAGCCGATGAGAACGACTCCCCTCGATTTTGAGCAGCCCATTGCCGATCTGGAAGAGAAGATCGAGCGGCTGCGTTATGAGCAGACCGACCCTGCCGTGGATATTTCGGAAGGCATCGTCCGCCTCGAAAAGAAGATGCAGGAGCTTACGCGCGATATTTACGGCAAGCTCACGCCGTGGCAGATCGCCCAGGTCGCGCGCCACCCGCAGCGCCCCTACACGCTGGACTACGTGGAGCACATCTTCACCGATTTCACCGAACTGCACGGCGACCGCAGCTATGCCGACGATTCGGCCATCGTCGGCGGGCTGGCCCGTTTCGATAACCGCGCCTGCGTGGTCATCGGGCACCAGAAGGGGCGCGATACCAAGGAGAAGATCGCGCGCAATTTCGGCATGCCGCGCCCGGAAGGGTATCGCAAGGCTTTGCGGCTGATGAAGCTGGCGGAGAAGTTCCAGCTTCCGGTGTTTACGTTCATCGACACGCCGGGGGCTTATCCGGGGATCGGGGCCGAAGAGCGCGGGCAGTCCGAGGCCATCGGGCACAATCTTTATGCGATGGCCGAATTGCGCACGCCCCTGGTTTGCACGGTGATCGGCGAGGGCGGCTCGGGCGGGGCGCTCGCCATCGCGGTGGGCGATCAGGTCATCATGTTGCAGTACGCGACGTATTCGGTGATTTCGCCCGAGGGTTGCGCGTCCATCTTGTGGAAGAGCGCGGAAAAGGCGGCGCTGGCGGCGGAGGCGATGGGGATTACCGCGACGCGCCTGAAGTCGCTCGGCCTTGTCGACAAGGTGGTCAGCGAACCGCTCGGCGGCGCGCACCGGAATCATCGCGCCATGGCGCAAAGCCTGAAGCGCGCCCTGGCCGACGGTCTGCGCCAGTTGGATAATCTGTCGCCCGACGATCTCATCGCCCGGCGCATGGAGAAGCTGATGGGGTATGGCCGCTTCAAGGAGCTTGCCGCCTGAGCGCCATGTCCGCGGCGGGAACGGTGTGCGATGCCGTTGCCACGGCGCTGGCCGAAGCGGGCGTGGGCGAGGGGCATCGGCTGTGTTGCGCGCTTTCGGGCGGGGTGGATTCGGTGGTGCTGCTCGATGTGCTCGATGGTTTGCGGGGGCGTTTCGGTTTTGCGCTGGAGGCGGCGCATGTGGATCACGGCCTCAGTCCGCTGGCCGGTGAGTGGCAGGCGTTCTGCGCGGGATTGTGCGCCGCGCGCGGGATTTTCCTGCATGTGTTCCGGGTGGATGTCGGGCGTGCCCACGCGGAGGGACTGGAAGCCGCCGCGCGCGCTGCCCGCCATGCGGCGCTGGCGCGGGTGGGGTGCGATTGGCTGGTGTTGGGCCATCACCGCGACGATCAGGCCGAGACCGTGCTTTTCCGGTTGTTGCGCGGCGCTGGCGTGCGCGGCGCGGCGGCCATGGCGGCGTGTGAGCCGCCGGGGGCGGGGCGGGCAGGGCGGTTGCGTCCCTTGCTGTCGCTCGGGCGGGAGGCGATTCTGGCCTGCGCCCGCACGCGGGGCCTGACCTGGGTGGAGGACGCCAGCAATGCCGATACGGGTTTCGCCCGCAATGATCTGCGTCATCGCATCCTGCCCGTGATCGAGGCGAGATTTCCTGCCGCGCGCGCGATGCTCGCCCGCGCGGCCTCGCATTTTCGTGCGGCGTCCGAATTGCTCGACGAGCTTGCCGATGCGGATGCCCTGGCCTGCGGCGGCGAGGGCGGGGCTTTCGGGCGGGAGGCGCTGCTTGCGCTGAGTCCGGCGCGTTTCGCCAATCTGTTGCGGCGGGAATTGTGGCGTCTGGGCGCTTTGCCGCCATCGACGGCGCGGCTGGCGGAAGCGATGCGCCAGTTGCGGGCGGTATCCGGGCCTTTGCGCTTTCCGCTCGGGGCGTTCGCCTGTTACAGCTACCGGGGCCGGGTCTGGCTGGCGCGGGCGCGAGTGGCCGCACCGCAGGCGTTTTCGTGGCAGGCGGCGGCGGGGGAGATCGCCTGGGCGGGCGGGGTGTTGCGCTGCCGCGCCGTGATCGGGGACGGAGTACGGGCTTCGGCGCTGGCACGGGCGGGGGTCTGCCGCCTGATGCCGCATCCAGCAGGGGCATCCCTGCCTCTGGCGAACCGGCCCGCGAAAAGTTTCAGGAAGCTGTGCCAGGAGGCGGGTATTCCCGTCTGGCTGCGCGAACATCTGCCGGTGCTGGAAGTCGACGGACGCATGGCCTGGGCGGGCGGCCTGGGCGTGGCGGCGGGGTTTGCCTGCGCGCCGGGGGAAGCGGGCTGGTTGCTGGAATGGTTGCCGAGGTGACCAACAATAGTTGTCATTACAAAACTCATCAAGAATGACGAAGCGGTGTCGTCAGTGCTGCGTGTGGATTGCCACGTCGCTACGCGCCTCGCAATGACGGTATTGTGGGCATCGCAATGCCTGAAATTCTTGCCCCGATGCCTCAAACCCTCGTCATTGCGAGCGAAGCGCGGCAATCCATGAGCGTGTGGATTGCCACGATCCTTCGGGCCTCGCGATAACGGTTTTCGTTGACAAGTAGTCTCACGGGGCGGGTATCATGCGGTCGTCCCTGAAAACAACGGGGGCGCGGGTGTCGCAGCCCGGATGCAAAGGCGCACAGCCGCGCCGTAATGCGGCTTTTTTGTGCGCGCATGGCTCCATTGGGCGGGCCGTGCGGGGAGCCGCAAGGCTCGCCGGCTCCTTTGCCCGGTCTGCGAACCTGCACGGTTCTGCCCTCCCGTCTCGCAGCGGGTGAGCGGAAAAATAACCGCTTGCAAAGGAATTATCATGACTAAACCATCTCAAGGCGTGCCCGCGCCATTGCAACCGCCGCCAGCCGTCTACGACACTGCGGACATTATTACCACCCTGTTCGGCATCGCCCGACAGCACATGAGCCGCGAGGAACTGGCGTGGCTGGCCGATGTCGGCGAGTACGCCGAAACCGCCTTGCAAAATCTCGCAACTGTCGCGGAAATCTTCGGCAGATATATCGACGAGAGCAATGAACGCGCCTTGCCAGACAAACGGCTTTTGTATGGGGCGTTTTTCTCCCTGTCGGAGTCGATGAAAGGTATCCGCGCCTTGATGAACATTGGCGCGGCGGCGAAAGAAATGTGAGAAAGGCGGGATGCAATCCATGCAAAAACAATCGTCATTGCGAGGCGCGAAGCGTCGCGGCAATCCATGAGGCTTTTGGATTGCCGCGCTTCGCTCGCAATGACGAAGGTTTTGAGGATTGCGGCTAAGGCTTTGGGTATTGCAACGCTCTCCATAATCGTCATTGCGAGGCGCGTAGCGCCGTGGCAATCCATATGCCCGTGATTCCCGTAACACCGCCCGTCAGTGCGAGTAGTTGCCGCCATGTGGATTGCCGCGGGCCTTTGGCCCTCGCAATGACGGGGTGGGAGATTCGTCATTGCGAGGCGCGCAGCGCCGTGGCAATCCATGAGCCGTATGGATTGTCGTAGCCCTTTGGGTTTCGCAATGGCGCTCCCTTGACAGATAGCGGGATAGCGCGGGTATCATGCGCTCGCCTCTGGAAACAACGGGGGCGCGGGTGTCGCAGCCCGGAAACCTCTGGTGCAAGCTGCATTCCATTTCTTGCGGCTTCTTCGGTGTACGGCATGACCATTTTTTGGGCGGGCCGTGCGGGGAGCCGTAAGGCTCGCCGGTATCAGAGGCCGGTCTGCGAACCCGCACGGTTCCGCTCTCCCGTTTCGTAGCGGGTGGGCGGTAAGAAAGACCGCTCTCTGGAGATCACCATGCCTGACCATACCCCCGATGCTCTTGCGCCGGACACCATGCAAGAAACCTGCGATACCGCAGGCATCATCACAACCCTGTTCGAGATCGCCCGCCATCACATGAACCGCGAGGAACTGGCGTGGCTGGCCGATGTCGGCGAGTACGCCGAAACCGCCTTGCAGAATCTCGCAACTGTCGCGGAAATCTTCGGTAGATACATCGACGAAAGCAACGAGCACGCCTTGCCAGACAAGCGGCTTTTGTATGGGGCATTTTTCTCCCTGTCGGAGTCGATGAAAGGCATCCGCGCCTTGATGAACATCGGCGCGGCGGCGAAAGAAATGTGAGAAAGGCGGGATGCAATCCATGCAAAAACAATCGTCATTGCGAGGCGCGAAGCGACGCGGTAATCCATGAGGCTTGTGGATTGCCGCGCTTCGCTCGCAATGACGAAGGTTTGAGGCGTTACGGTAAAGGTAAAGGTTTGGGACATTGCGATCTCCTCCATAGCCGTCATTGCGAGGCGCGTAGCGCCGTGGCAATCCATGTGTACGTGATTCCCGCAACGCCGCTCGTCAGTGCGGGTGGTTGCCGCCGCAGGGTGTTCGTCATGGCAACTGAATATCCGCTACCCGAGTGCACGCCGGAACATCGGCGTATGTCGTGCAAAGTTCGTCGATGCGCTGGATATAAGCATCCGTCAGACATTTCAGGGTTTTGGAGCTATAGCGCATGGTTTCGCAGGCGTTGCGCTGTTTGAGCCATGTGCGTTGACTGGTGGCAAGTGTCTTTTGGTTGTCGGC
>JAISNX010000178.1 GCA_031276015.1 Azoarcus sp. | reverse complement strand
TGAAACGCTGGCGAGGTATTGCCACCCGCTACGCCAAGAATGTGGCTTCTTTTGTGGCTGCCGTGCAAATCCGATGTATCGCCCTATGGGCCAAAATCTTGTGACGACACCATCTAGGGCAAAGGGGGACACGGCAACGGCGGCGGCAGAAAAGCGAAACCAGGTGCTGCAATTGGAATTGGCGCGGGCGGCCTACGCGGCACAGCGGCAAACGCGCAACGGGCTGCGCTACCTGCGCCGCTTTACCGGGCGCAAGCCGCCCAAGGGGATCGAGGCGGACTACTTCGATAAAATCCAGGCGGTGCTGGAAAACGTCGACCTGAAGCCGCGCACGCTCTCCTCCATCGACGCGCGCGTGCGCGCGCAAAAGGACATGACCGAATGGCTCGAAGCGCAGCGGGAAGTGGGGCTGGAGCCGGAAATCGACCCGCGCTGGACGAGCGGCGTCCAGACCAATTACCGCAACCTCACACACGAGGAACTGCGGGGGCTGGTCGATTCCGTCATGCAGATCGAGCACCTGGGCAGGCTCAAGAACCGCCTCCTGACCGCCGAGAAGAACAGAAATTTCGCCACCGCCGTCGAGGAGATCGTCAAGAGCATCCATGAGAACGCAAAGCACGTCGAAACCGGGCCGATCTACTCGAAGGAAGGCGATGCCATCGCGCGCACGGTGCAAAACTGGTATGGCAGCCACAAGCGCGGCTACACCCTCGCCGCCATGCTCGACGGGCGGCTTTCGGGCGGCCCGGTTTGGGAATACCTGATTCGCACGGCGAACGCCGCAGGCGACAGGGAAACGTTACTGAATGCCGAGTACACAGCCAAGTTGATGGCGATCATCAAACCCCTCGGCAGGTTCGACACAAAACGCACCTGGTCTGAAACCCTGAAGCGCGACTTCACCGGCGCGGAACGCTTCGCGCTGGCGTTGAACGTCGGCAACGCGGGCAACCTCCAGCGATTGCAGGACGGCAACGGCTGGAGTCCGGAGGCCATCAAGGCCGAGTTGCGCAAACTCCCGGCGGCGCAGTTGCACGCCGCGCAACAGATTTGGGACTTGATGGAAACCCTGCGCCCGATGCTGGCCGAGCAGGAGCGGCGGCTCTACGGGCACGAGCCGGAATGGGTGGAACCCCAGCCGATCACGCTCGTGTCCGTCGAAGGCGAGACGGTTACGCTGCGGGGCGGCTACTTCCCGCTCAAGTACGACCCCGATGCCTCCGGGCGCACGGGCGACCTCGACGCGGCAGCAGAGGCAAAGCGGCAACTCTTGGGCGCGTATGGCTCGGCGGGCACGCGGCCCGGCAGTATGAAGACGCGCGTCGACCGACTCGCGGGACGCCCCGTCCTGATTACCAACACAACGCTCTACACCAGTATCGAAGACACCATCCATTACCTGGCCTGGCAGGACTGGATGATCGACGCGAACCGGTTGCTGCGCAACGAAAAGATTCAGGAGGCCGTCCGCCGGACACAAGGGCCGCAGACGCTCAAGCAGATCAAGGCTTTCGTGCGTGGCAACGGTGAGGGCAACCGGCGGTTGAACGACGGGGCGATGAGTTGGGTGCTGGCCGTGCGCCGCAACGTCTCCGCCGCCGGGCTGGCCTTCAACCTGGTCTCCGCCGCGGTTCAGCCGCTCGGCCTGATCCAGTCCGGAGTCGCCATCGGCCCACGGTATCTGGCCAAGGGCATGGGCGCTTTTCTCTCCGGCGCGCCGAGGATGGCCCGTGACGTAAACGAATTGTCCCCCTTCATGGCGAAAAGGGCGCGGACGATGCTCCGCGAACTGAACGAAGTGAGGAACACCATCGCCGGACAGGGCGTCCGACGTCAATGGCTGGAAAGGAACGGCTATGTGCTGATGTCCGCCGCACAAAAGCTGGTCGACTACCCCACATGGTGGGGAGCCTACCAGCAGGCGCTCGACGGGGGCAACGACAGCGCAAAAGCCGTGGCGATGGCCGACCAGGCCGTCATTGCCTCGCAAGGCTCCGGCATGGTCAAAGACCTCTCCGCGATGGAACGCCACCCCATCGGCAAGATTTTCACCGTGTTCTACAACTTCATGGGGACGAATCTGAACCTGGGGATGATTTCCGCCGAGACGGCCAGAACTCGCGGCGAGGCGGCGGCCTTGTTGTTCGTGCTCTTCGTCGTCTCGCCGATGATCGAGATGGCGTTTCGCGCGGCGCTCACCCTGGGCGACGACGATGACGACGAAACCCTCTGGAAAAAACTGGCGGCCAACGAAGCGTCGTTTCTCCTGGGCAGCTTCGTGGGGCTGCGCGAACTCCAGAACATATCGCAGACGATTCACCACGGACGTGCCAACTATGAAGGCCCAACCGGCCTGCGAGCGATCAGCGACGCCTATAAATGGAGTGATCAGGCGGCGCAGGGCGAATTCGACCGCGCCTTCCTGCGCACCTCGATCAACCTGATCGGCTCCGCAACCGGCCTGCCCGCCGCGCAGATCAACCGCACGGCGAGCGGCATCGATGCGCTGGCCGAGGACGAGACGGACAACCCGTTGGCGGTGCTGCTGGGGTACCGGCGAGCGCGGTGAGGTGTTCCAATACCCGATTCAGGCGGGCGCGACGGTGAGCTTCAGCCCCAGGGCATGCATGACTTTTGCTATGGTGAAAAACTCCGGGTTCCCCCCCGCGGAGAGCGATTTGTACAGGCTCGCGCGACTCACACCAACCTGGCGGGCGATGTCCGTCATGCCCTGCGCGCGGGCTGCGATGGCGAGTGCGCGCAGAAAATCCTCCGGCGTGCCCTCGCGGACGGTTTCCGCCAGGAATGCACGGATGTCATCCTCGTCTTCGAGAAGTTCAGCGATGTCGAGCGCAGTGGTTTTAAGCGCCATGATTCAATCCTCCAGTTGTCGGAGCATGTCCTTTGCCAGATCGATGTCCCGGTTCTGCGTATCCTTGTCGCCGCCCGCCAGCAGCAGCACGACCATTGTGCGGCGGATGGTGTAATACAACCGCAGTCCGCCGCCAAAAAAGCATCGCAACTCGAAAAGGTTTTCGGCGATTTTCTTGTAGTCGCCAAAATTGCCGTTTTCCAGCCGGTTGAGTCGCACCGCCAAGCGTTGCTTGTCCGTCTTGGGCAGACAGGAAAGCCAGTCCATAAAAGCGTCCGTGCGTTCAATCGTGTATTCCATGATCCGCACTGTATCCCATGGGAAACACAAAAGCAAACCCGCCAGCCCGCAAGGTCGGCGCTGATTGCCACTGCGCCGCCGCGCTCCGGCAGAGGCTTGATTGGCTGTATTCGATTGGGTACAATCGGCACCTGGAAATCAGGAAGAGCCATCGCTTCATCCAGTGGTATGTCGGCTTGCGCGACGCGAAAACCAAGGCGGCAATTGCCCGCCGGATCGAACGCGCGCAGGACGGCAATACGGGAGACGTGAAGTCCGTGGGCGATGGCGTCTCTGAAATGCGCGTGGACGTGGGTGCGGGCTACCGGCTCTATTTCACGACGCGCGACCGTACCGTTATTTTTTTGCTGTGCGGTGGCGATAAATCCACGCAAAAGCAGGACATTGCTGCCGCAAAGAAAATGGCAAGGGAGATTTGAATCATGGCGCTTGAAACCACCCCTTTCGACATGGCGGAAATGCTCGACAGCGAGGAGGTCATCGAAGCCTACTTCGCACAGATCATGGCCGATGGCGACGCCGATGAAATCATCCGCGCACTGGGACACATCGCCCGCGCGCGCGGCATGACGAAACTTGCGGAAGAAACCGGCTTGGGGCGCGTGAGCCTCTACAAGGCGCTCTCACCCGGCGCGCTGCCGCGCTTCGACACCATCCTGAAAGTGACCCGCGCCCTGGGGCTGAAGCTCACCGTCGCGCACGCCTGAGGCGGGTCGGGGCGGGCTTCGTCTCATTTGGCCTGCTTGCCGCCTTTGTTTTTCTGCGCAACGACCGACTGAATGTTCGGGACGCTTACCGGCATGTTCCGGCTGCGAAGCCATTTCACCGCCTCTGCCACATCGTTCGGTGAGGTTTCTTCGTAGCGGTAATCGTCTGAAAACCAGCCCTTATCCGTCACCTCTATCATCCATGTCAGCACCTGCCGCCGCTCTTCCTGCGTGAGCGGCCTGCCGCCCTTCGCTTCTTTGTAGGCCAGGAGATAATCTTCAGCCAGATTCAGGAATTTTCCCTTGGCGTCGCCTGTCAGCTTTAGATGGTGTCGTCACAAGATTTTGACCCATAGGGCGATACATCGGATTTGCACGGCAGCCACAAAAGAAGCCACATTCTTGGCGTAACGAGTGGCAATACCTCGCCAGCGTTTCAA
>JAISNX010000130.1 GCA_031276015.1 Azoarcus sp. | reverse complement strand
ATTCCACTCACCTACCGCCAATTCGTCCTGGGCAACAACGTAAAAAGAGCGCCCAAGCCAGAAAGGGATTCTCATGCGCTGGCGATGCTCAAGCATTACCGCAGCCTTATGCCCATGGCTATGGATGCTCACAAACCCATTTTTAACTTGAAATCGGCGGACGGTGCCATCGGCTCGCACATTGAAGCCGTGCATGCCTGCAAGGAGGATTTCCGGAATCTTGCAGAAAAAATTGCTGCCGAAATCGGCGTCGATCCGAATAAATCATGATCCTTCCCCCTTCCATACTTTGCATGCTCGGCGGCGGCCAGTTGGGCCGCTTTTTCGTCTCCGCCGCGCACGAATCGGGCTATGCGGTCTGGGTGCTCGACCCGGATGCGGAAAGCCCTGCTGGCCGCATCGCCGACCGGCATCTGTGCGCCGCCTATGACGATGCCGACGCGCTCGGCGACATCGCCGCCCACTGCGCGGCGGCGACGACCGAATTCGAGAACGTACCCGCCGCCACGCTCGCCTGTCTGGCAGAGCGGATGCCGGTACACCCTTCGGCGCGAGCGGTGGCGATCTGCCAGGATCGCATCGCCGAAAAAAGCTTTCTGCGCGACAACGGTTTCCCGCATGGCGATTTCGCCATCATCCACACCGAAGCGGACATCCAGACCGCCGATGCCAGACTCTTCCCCGGCATCCTGAAAGCCGCCCGCCTCGGCTACGACGGCAAGGGGCAGACCGTCGTGGAAAGCCGCGAGGCGGCGCTTGCCGTTTTCCGGGCGGGCGAGCCTTTCGTGCTGGAACAAAGGCTCGCGCTGGACGCCGAAATCTCCGTCGTGCTTGCCCGTGACGAAACGGGGGGGATGCGCGCCTTTCCCGTGGCGGAAAACCGGCACCGGCGCGGCATCCTGGACGTTTCCATCGTCCCCGCCAGAATCGCGCCCCCTTTCGCCGACGAAGCGCAGGAAATCGCCGGGCGCATCGCGGCTAGACTCGATTACGTCGGCGTGCTGGCGGTGGAGTTCTTCGTGAGCCAGGGCCGTATTCTCGTCAACGAAATGGCCCCCCGCCCGCACAACAGCGGCCACTACACGCTCGACGCCTGCCTCGCCAGCCAGTACGAGCAGCAGGTGCGCGCCCTTTGCGGCCTGCCGCTGGCCGAACCAGGGATGCATTCATCCTCGGTCATGGTCAACCTGCTTGGCGACCTCTGGTTCCGGGACGGCGTGGCCAGCGCCAGCGAACCCGACTGGGCAAGGCTCCACGCCGTGCCCGGCCTGAAGCTGCATCTCTACGGCAAGCGCGCAGCCCGGCCTGGCCGCAAGATGGGGCACTTCACCGTCGTTGGCGACAGGCTGGACACCGTACTGGAAACGGCGCTGAAGGCGCGGCGGGACATCGGCATCCGGGACGACTGATGGACGGCATGCCAGACCGGCTGCGACAGGCCGTAAAACTTTTGCTGGCGGGCGAACTCGTCGCCCTGCCCACGGAGACCGTCTACGGCCTCGGCGCGGACGCCGCCAATCCCGAAGCCGTCGCCAGAATCTACGCCGCCAAGGGCCGTCCCGCCGATCATCCCCTGATCGTGCATCTGGCCGCCGCCGGGCATCTCGCGCAATGGGCGGCGGAAGTCCCGCCCGCCGCGCGCGACCTGGCCGACGCTTTCTGGCCGGGGCCGCTTACGCTGATCCTGAAGAAACAGGACTGGGTGCCGCCCGCCGTCACCGGCGGACAGGACACGGTGGGCCTGCGCGTACCCGGCCATCCCCTTGCGCTGGCACTCCTCGCCGCGTTCGCCGCCGCCCGCGCGCCCGCGCCCGCCGGGATCGCCGCGCCGTCCGCCAACCGTTTCGGGCGCGTCAGCCCCACTACGGCGGTGCATGTGCGCGAGGAACTGGGCGACAAGGTTTCCCTGATTCTCGACGGCGGCCCCTGCGAGGTCGGCATCGAATCCACCATCCTCGACTTCTCGCGCGCCGGGGTACCGGAAATCCTGCGCCCCGGCGCGATCACTGCCGACGCCATCGCCCATGTCATCGGCGTTCTACCGCGCCTGCGTGATGAACGGACGAAAGGCGAAGTCGCCGCCGATGCCGCGCCGCGCGTGCCGGGCGCGCTCGCCACCCATTACGCGCCGCGCACGCCTTTGCGGCTGACGGATTCCGCCAGTCTTGTAACAGAACTTGCCTGTCTTGCCAGCGCGGGCCGACGGGTCGCGGTACTCGCGTACAGCGCCGCCATGCCCCGCGACGCCGGTTTGTTCGCCGACTGGCGCGCCGCGCCGCCCGAACCCATGGGCTACGCCTGCCAGCTTTATGCCAGCCTGCGCGCGCTCGATGCGCTCGGTGCCGACATCATCCTTGTCGAAAGCCCGCCCGATCTGCCCATATGGCATGCCGTCGCCGACCGCCTCCGCCGCGCCGCTGCGAAAGCGTCTTCCTGATATGACAGCATTAGAGCAGATCAACAAATTGAAGCCCAAAGAAAACCGCCGTCATTGCGAGGCCCGAAGGCCCGCGGCAATCCATGCGGCGATGCCCCAAACATTTGCCGCAATGCCCAAAACCTTTCGTCATTGCGAGCGAAGCGCGGCAATCCACAAACCCTATCGATTGCCACGTCGCTTCGCTCCTCGCAATGACGATCGGTTTGATCGAGCATCATAAAGTTGATTTGCTCTGGCCTTGTGCTGCGTCGCCTGCAATGATGATTGACTTGACCGGATTCCCGGGAGGATGCCAAATCGAGACAAGCCGTTTGGGCCACAGGCGGCCATCTTCTTTCCATTGCCCAAGTCCCAGGAAACCATCGGGGCCGTAGAGGCGAACGCGGTCGCCGGGGATTTTGCCGTGGGGCAGGGGGAGCGGCTGGCCTTGCAGGATTTGGCGGGCGGCGGCGGGGTCGAGATCCAGCCGGGGGAAGTCCATCGCCAAAGTGTCGACGGGGGCGAGCAGGGCGTCGCGTTGGGCCGGTGGGGTGGCTTCCAGTGCTTCCAGCGTGACGCTTGCCCTCAGGTCGAGCGTGCCGACATGGGTGCGCCGCAGGGCGTCGAGGTGGGCACCGCAGCCGAGCACCGCGCCGATGTCCGTCGCCAGCACGCGGATGTAGGTGCCTTTGCTGCAAGCCACGTGAATGGTGAAGCGATCGCCCGCGAAGGCAAGCAGGTCGAGTGCCGAAATCTTGACCCGGCGCGGGGCACGCGCGATGTCGATGCCGGCACGGGCGTATTCGTAGAGCGGTTTGCCGTCGCGTTTGAGCGCGGAATGCATGGGCGGTATCTGTTCGATTTCTCCGCGAAAGCGGGCGAGGGCGCGGTGCAGGTCGGCTTCGCCGACGCAGACGGGCTTCGTCGACAGCACTTTGCCGTCGGCGTCGCCGCTGTCGGTTTCGATGCCGAGGCGCACGCCCGCTTCGTAAACCTTGTCCGCGTCGAGCAGCATTTGCGCGAATTTGGTGGCTTCGCCGAAGGTGAGCGGCAGCAGGCCGCTCGCCAGCGGGTCGAGCGTGCCGGTGTGTCCGGCCTTGCGCGCGTTCAGGAGCCGCCGTGCGGTTTGCAGGGCGGCGTTGGAAGTCATGCCCGCCGGTTTGTCGAGCAGGAGCACGCCGTCAAGGGCGCGGCGGGCGGGTTGGGCGGCACTCATCGGAACGGGACGCGCGCGTCAGCTTTCGGGGTTTTCGTCTGCCGCGCGCGCTGCGTCCTCGCGCACGGTCTGGTCGATCAGTTGCGAAAGGCGGCTGCCTTCTTCTACCGAGCGGTCATAGTGGAAGTGAAGTTCGGGCAGGGTGTGGATGCGCACGCGCTTGCCCAGTTCGCGGCGCAGGAAGCCGCTGGCGCGCTGAAGCCCTTCGAGGATTCCCGGTACGTCCCCGGTGCCGCCCATCGCGGTGAAAAAGACTTTGGCATGGGCGTAGTCGGGGGTGAGTTCGACATCGGTCAGCGAGACGAAGCCCACGCGCGGGTCCTTGACTTCCATCTGGATCAGCCCGGCCAGTTCGCGGCGGATTTGCGCGGCCACGCGCTGGCCGCGCGAGTATTCCTTGGGCATGGGTCAGAGTGTCCTGGCCACTTCGCGGATCTCGAAGATTTCGAGCTGGTCGCCGACCTTGATGTCGTTGTGGCCGCGCAGTTGCAGGCCGCATTCGTAGCCGGACTTGACTTCCTTGACGTCGTCCTTGAAACGCTTGAGGGATTCGAGTTCGCCTGTCCAGACGACGGTGTGGTTGCGCAGCAGCCGCACGGAGGCTCCGCGCCGCACCGTGCCTTCGAGCACGTAACAGCCCGCGACCGAGCCGACACGGGAGATGGTAAACACTTGGCGGACTTCGACCATGCCGGTGATTTCTTCGCGTTTCTCCGGCGAGAGCATGCCGGAGAGGGCGGCTTTGACCTCGTCGACGGCGTCGTAGATGATGTCGTAGTAGCGGATGTCGACGCCGAAGTTTTCGGCGAGTTTCCTGGCTCCGGAATCGGCGCGGGTGTTGAAGCCGATGACGACGGCTTCGGAGGCTTGCGCGAGGTTGACGTCGGATTCGGTGATCGCGCCCACGGCGGCATGGATGACGCGCACTTTGACTTCGTCGGTGGAGAGTTTTTGCAGGGATTGCGCCAAGGCTTCCTGCGAGCCTTGTACGTCGGCCTTGATGATGAGCGCAAGGCTTTTGGTTTCGCCTTCGCCGGTTTGTCCGAAGATGTTTTCGAGTTTGGTGGCCTGTTGTTTGGCAAGTTTGACGTCGCGGAATTTACCCTGGCGAAAGAGGGCGATTTCGCGCGCTTTCTTTTCGTCGGTGAGGACGATGGCTTCGTCGCCCGCGGCGGGGACTTCGGAGAGGCCGAGGACTTCGACCGGGATGGCGGGGCCGGCCTGGTCGATGGCCGCGCCGCTTTCGTCGAGCATGGCGCGGATGCGGCCAAAGGTGGCTCCGACGAGCATGACATCGCCGCGCCGCAGGGTGCCGGACTGCACGAGCAGCGAGGCGACGGGGCCGCGCCCCTTGTCGAGCCGCGCTTCGACGATCAGGCCCTTGGCGGGGGTGTCGACGGGGGCTTTGAGGTCGAGCACGTCGGCCTGGAGCAGCACGGCTTCGAGCAGGTCGTCGACGCCTTCGCCGCTCTTGGCGGAGACGGCGGCAAAGAGGGTGTCGCCGCCGTATTCTTCGGGGACGACTTCTTCGGCAATCAGCGCCTGTTTGACTTTTTCGATGTTGGCTGCCGGTTTGTCGATCTTGGTGATGGCGACGACCAGCGGTACGCCCGCGGCCTTGGCGTGGTGGATGGCTTCGCGCGTCTGGGGCATCACGCCGTCGTCGGCGGCGACGACGAGGATGACGATGTCGGTGGCCTGCGCGCCGCGCGCCCGCATGGCGGTGAAGGCTTCGTGTCCGGGGGTGTCGAGGAAGGTAATCATGCCGCGCGGGGTTTCGACGTGGTAGGCCCCGATGTGTTGGGTGATGCCGCCCGCTTCGCCCGCCGCGACCTTGGCGCGGCGGATGTAGTCGAGCAGGGAGGTCTTGCCGTGGTCGACGTGGCCCATGACGGTGACGACAGGGGCGCGCGGCAGGAGTTCGTAATCTTTGTGTTCGTCGTTTTCGGCAAGGAAGGCGTCGGGGTCGTCGAGCTTGGCGGCAAAGGCTTTGTGGCCCATGTCTTCGACGAGGATCATCGCGGTTTCCTGGTCGAGCACCTGGTTGATGGTGACCATCATGCCCATCTTCATCAGCGCCTTGATGACTTCGGTGGCCTTGATGGCCATTTTGTGGGCGAGGTCGGCCACGGAGATGGTTTCGGGCACATGGACTTCGCGCACGATGGGTTCGTTGGGCGTCTGGAAGGCGGGCGCGCGTTCTCCGGCATGGCCGCCGTGTCCGCCGCCGTGCCGTCCTCCGGCTTTTGCGCCGCGCCAGGCGTTGCCCGTGGCCGTGGCGGTGACATCGCCGCGCGTCTTGAGGCCGCCGCGGCGTTTGCTGCTGCTCTCGGCGTCGCGGGCATTAGCGCTGCCGCGCTTGGCATCGCGCACGGGCTTGGTCTCGTTCTTGGCCGGACGGTGCAGGGTGCCGGAGGTGGTTTTCCGTTCCGGGGCGGCGGTGGTCTTGGCGGGCGCGGTTTCTTTGTCGGTCTGTGCCTGCTGCGCGGCGCGCATGCGGGCTTCTTCTTCCTGGCGGCGGTTTTCGGCGGCAAGCTTGGCGGCGGCTTCGCGTTCCTGGCGCGCGCGCAGGTCGGCCTGTTGGCGTTCGCGCAGTTCGCGGTGACGGAGCGATTCTTGTTCGCGCGTCGCAAGTTCTTCCTTGCTCAGGATTTGGGCGATCGGCGTCGCCACGGCGCGCTTGCGCCGGGTAGCGGTTTCCGGCTTGCTCGCGGGCGCTTTGGCTGCTTTCGCGGCGGCTCCGCCGGGTTTGTCGGCGGTTTTTTTGTTGGCGACGGGGGCCGCTGGGTGCTCGTCCGGTTTTGTTTCCTCGGTCGCGGGTGGTGCCGTTTCTTCGGCGACGGGCTGGACGACGGGCACAGGTTCCGGTTCCGGGCGGATTTCCGGCGCTGGCGCTGGCTCCGGCTCGGCCTGGGCGGCGGGGGGGGGCGCGGGTGGCGTCGTTTGCTCGGGCGGCACGGTCTCGGGGGGCGGGGCGGCTTCGGCGGGTACGGTTTCGAGGGTTTCGTCGCGCTTGATGAAGGTGCGCTTTTTGCGCACCTCCACTTGCACCGTGCGGGCACGGCCCGTGGCGTCGGTGGAGCGGATTTCCGAAGTCTGCTTGCGGGTCAGCGTGATTTTTCCCTTCCGGGCCTCGCCGTGCGATTCGCGCAGGTAGGCGAGCAGGCGCGACTTGTCCTGCTCGGTGAGCAAGTCTTTCGCGTCGGATTTGTCGACGCCGGCGCGCTTCAGTTGTTCCAGCAGCGCCGCGGCGGGCATGTTCAGCTCGCCGGCAAATTGGGTAACGCTCATGCCTTCCATCGCAAACCTCTCGTCATTCGCAAACCTCCCGTCATTCTTCTTTCTCGAACCAGTGGGCGCGCGCGGCGGAAATCAACGCGCTGGCACGCTCCTCGCCAATGTCGGTCAGTTCGACCAGTTCGTCGGCGGCGAGGTCGGCCAGGTCGTCACGGGTCAGGATTTCATGGCTGGCAAGCCTGGCCGCCAGGGTTTTGTCCATGCCTTCGAGCGAGAGGAGATCGTCGGCGACGCCTTCGAGTTTTTCTTCGGTGACGATGGCTTCGGTGAGCAGCACGTCGCGCGCGCGGTTGCGCAGCTCATTGACGGTGGCTTCGTCGAAGTCCTCGATTTCGAGCATCTCGGCAAGCGGGACGTAGGCGATTTCTTCGAGCGAGGAAAAGCCTTCGTCGATGAGGATGTTGGCCACGTCCTCGTCGACATCGAGTTTTTCCATGAAAAGCTTGCGCAGTTCGCCGCGTTCCTGTTCAGTGCGGGCGGCGGATTCCTGTTCGCTCATCAGGTTGATCGTCCAGCCGGTCAATTCGGAGGCGAGCTTGACGTTCTGGCCGTTGCGGCCAATCGAGATGGCGAGGTTGTTTTCGTCTACGACCACGTCCATCGCGTGCGCTTCTTCGTCGACCACGATGGAAACCACCTCGGCGGGCTGGAGCGCCGCGATCACGAACTGTGCCGGGTCGGCGGCCCAGACGATGATGTCGATCTGTTCGTTGGCGATTTCGTTTCTCACCGCCGTGACCCTGGAGCCGCGCAGGCCGACGCAGGTGCCGACCGGGTCGATGCGCTGGTCGTTGGCCTTGACTGCGATCTTGGCGCGCAGGCCGGGATCGCGGGCACATGCCTTGATTTCGAGCAGGCCGTCCTCGATTTCGGGGACTTCCAGCTCGAAGAGTTTCATCAGGAATTCCGGCCCGGTGCGGGACAGGATGAGTTGCGGGCCGCGCACGCCGCGGTCGATCTTGAGCAGATAGGCTTTCACGCGGTCGCCCGCGCGCAGGTTTTCGCGCGGAATCTGCTGGTCGCGCGGCAGCACGGCTTCCATGCGGCCCACTTCGATGATGGCATTGCCGCGCTCGACGCGCTTGATGGTGCCGGAGACGAGGAATTCCTCGCGCTCCAGGAAGTCGTTGAGCACCTGTTCGCGTTCGGCATCGCGGATTTTTTGCAGGATCACCTGCTTGGCCGCCTGTGCGCCGATGCGACCGAAGTCGATCGGCTCCAGCGCCTCCTCGATGTATTCGCCCAGTTCGATGTCCGGGCGGATGTCGCGCGCGTCGATGATGCCCATTTCGGCCTTGTCGTTGGTGACATCCTCGTCGGGCATGACGATCCAGCGGCGGAAGGATTCGTAATCGCCGGTGCTCCGGTCGATGCTCACCCGCACGTCGGCTTCGTCGTGGATACGTTTTTTGGTAGCGGAGGCCAGCGCCGATTCCAGGGCGGCGAATACGATGTCCTTGGCGACGTTTTTCTCGCGCGCCAGCGCGTCGACCAACAGCAGGATTTCGCGGCTCATGTCAGGGAAACCTCCAGGATTCAGAATTTCGGGACGAGACGTGCTTTCTCGACATCGTCGAAGGCGACCAGGAGTTCCCCCTTGTCGGTGTCGACCACGACCGCGCCGTCGCGCAGGCCCTGGAGCACGCCGGTAAAATTGCGCTGGCTGCCCACCGGGGCGCAGGTGCGCAGCCGTATTTCCTGTCCGGCGAAGCGTTCAAAGTCGGCGGGTTTGATGAGCGGGCGGTCGAGGCCGGGCGAGGAGACTTCGAGGCGGTCGTAATCGACGTTTTCGACTTCAAAGAGGCGGGTGAGGTGGTTGCTGACCGTTGCGCAGTCGTCTACGTTCACGCCGCGCGCGATGTCGATGAATACGCGCAGCAGCCGCGCGCGCGGCGAACTCTCGATCGTCACGAGTTCGAAGCCGAGGCCGGTGACGGCCTGCTCGATGAGTTCCCCCAGATCCCGCACCCCTGTATCCTTGTATTGACCTTCACGCACAAATAAAAAATGGGCGGTATCGCCCATTCCGCAAAACTTCGACCGGAAAACTGGTCACGACAAAAACAGGATGTTTCCTGTTTCTGCGAGTCCGTTAAAGCTCGTCGATTTTAGCGGGAAAAATCGGGTTTGGCAAAGGCTTGTCGCGGGTCGTGGGGAATATTCTCTTTGTATTGGCTGGGATGCGGTGTCGTGAAGCGTTCCGGAGGAAAGCATTGGGTGGGTATCGTCGGCCTTGCCGGTGCCAGTCCGGAGAGGCAGATCGAAGCAAACGGCATGGATGGCATAAGCGAAGCGCGACTGCATGAGGACGATCGGGTGTGGGAAGGAACCCGAACCGGTGGATCAGGGACAAGCGGCTTCAGGCAGCGTGCAAGGGTGGAGTTGTTCTGCACGCTGCCCTCGACGATTCCAACAGCCCGGTGCGAAGTCGCATGTCATGCCCTTCATGCCCGTCATTGCGAGGCCCGAAGGGCCGTGGCAATCCATACGGCCTGTGGATTGCCGCGCTTTGCTCGCAATGACGGCTAATTTTGTCGGTATTTCTCCAATATCAATACCCGCATGAACATTCTATTGGGTAGGCACCGCAATCCCATTCGCAGATCATTCCCGTCTCAAAGCCGCAAGATGGGCACCCCGCTTTGGAAGGCTCCGACACAAGCCAGTAATTCTGGCCAGTAGTACAATTATGGGCGCTGTCCATGTCGGGCATGAAGTCGTTATTTGAACCGGAATCGTCCAAGGCATAGAGATACTCGGGTTCGACCGTGAAATCCGGATACTCCATGTAATCGTAAGTGTCCGGGAATTCGTCTAAAAGACTTGCCCCAAGATCATCATTTCCGCCAGCCCCACCGGTATTGTCAACACAATCCCCCTCATAGGAAAGTTTTTCTTTACCGCTATAGATCGGCTCGGAGCAATATGGTATCGCAGGCGTCAAGTCCGAATCGGAGGGCATTTCCGAGCCGGGAGATGTTCCCGAACCGGGAGATGTTCCCAAGCTGGAAGGTATTCCCACTCCAGGAGGTATTCCAACGCCAGAAGACGCCCCTGAGCCGGAAGATGCTCCAGAGCCGGGAAGTATTTCCGAACCGGGAGGTATTTCCGAATCGGGGGGCGTTTCCTCTGGTTCCGGCTCGGACGGGTTATCGAGAGGCGGTGTCTCGACGGGCGTATTTTCAAGCGGCGTATCGGGCGCAGTTTCTCCCGTAGGCGTAGAGGCGTTTGCTGACGTTCTCTGCAAAAGGTCTCGGATTGCGTTCAAAATATTGTTCAGTAAGTTACCCAGCAGGTCGCTGAGTGAATCGCGCCAGTCGATGCCTCCGGCTCCGGTGCCGGGATCTGGAACCGGATTTTCTGGGGGAGTGGGCAGGGCTTCTTCCGAAGAAGGATCGGTTGCCTCGTCATCATCTTTTTTGTCGTCGTTTTCGGCATCGCCATCCAGATAGTCAACGCCGTTTTCGGGGTTTTTCTCCGCGCCAGGTGCTTGCCAATCCGAAATTTCAGGGTGAGGACGGTAATTTATCCCCGCCGCGTGTAAGCCGTGAGATGTCACGGTGTAGCAATTGTTGCTGAGGTCGTCATATCTGCCTTGGGCGTCCATTTCAAGAACCGCGTCAGTGATCTTTTGCCAGACATCGGACAGGTCTTGTCCCTCTGCCACGGTTAATGACAGGTCGTGGCTGTCACCTTGCTTAGGCCAATCTTTATGCCCTTCCTTATAAGGTTCCACCGTTGTATGGAGCCGTCCATTGTAGTTATTTGGGCCGCCACGTGCAGCCCATTGATTTCCGTCTACATTCGTATATACGTTAGCATGTGATAGAAAAGGCCAATCCCCATTGGCTGATAGAGGATTTCAATCTTTTCTGATGGCTGTGGGGAAATAGGAATCCCCCCATCCTCTGGGAAAGTCGTTCCGGGCGGGAAAAGAGGTTGCGTCGTTTCTTCTAGACGCTGTCGTCACGAGATATATGTTATTCTATAGGGGTTAGAATTTTTGGAGTCTCTCATGTCTTGCGAACAACATCGGCACGATATTTCAGATCACGTGTGGTCACTTTTAG
>JAISNX010000110.1 GCA_031276015.1 Azoarcus sp. | reverse complement strand
CCGGATGCACGACTTCGCAGCGCAGGTGCAGCCGGTGTTCCGCGCGGATGAGGCCGTGTCGCGCGGCGTGATCCACGGCGTCCAGCATCGGCATGAGGCTGGCGAGCCGCTGGCCGCGGCGGTGGATTTCGCCGATGGAGATGGCGTCGAACACCGTGGTGATGCCGGAGGCGATGACCTGCGCGTCGTGGGTCAGGGCGGCGGAAAGCGGCGGCCAGTCGACGCCGGGGCGCGGATTCATGTGCTTTTCCAGATTGTCGGTGTGCAGTTCGATCAAACCGGGCAGGAGATGGTCGCCTTCCAGATCCTGCGCGTTCGGCAGGGCGCTCGGGGCGGTGTCGAGATCGACGATCCGTCCGTCGCGGATGGCGAGCGATCCCGTAAAGACTTCTTTCGCGGTCACGATGCGGGCGTTGTTCAGGATGATTTCATGCGGCATGGAAAGCGTCTCCTTCGATGTGCGCGCAGGCGTTCTCCAAGTCCAGGAAGCGGCTGGCGACGGCTTCGCGCGCCGCGCGGTCATGGAAGATGCCGATGATGGCGCTGCCCGCCGCCTTGGCTTCCGCGATCAGATCCAGCACGACCCGACGATTCGTTTCGTCCAGGGATGCGGTGGGTTCGTCGACGAGGAGCACCGGCCAGGGCGCGATGAAGCCGCGCGCGATGTTGATGCGTTGCTGCTCGCCGCCCGAGAAAGTGCCCGGCGCGAGATGCCAGAGCCGTTCGGGAATGTTGAGGCGCGCGAGCAGGGTTTCCGCCTTCCATTGCGCCGTCTTTCTTGCGTATCCGCGCAGGAGCGCCGGTTCCATGACCACGTCCAGCGCCGTCACGCGCGGGATGGCGCGCAGGAACTGGCTCACATAGCCTATCGTGTGCCGCCGCAGCGCCAGGATTTGCCGGGGTTCGGCTCCGACCATTTCCAGCCATTCGCCGCCGTGCCGGATGCGGATGCTGCCGTGGGAGGCGAGGTAGTTGCCGTAGAGGATGCGCATGAGCGTGGATTTGCCCGCGCCGGAATGACCGGAAAGCACGAGGCATTCGCCAGGGAAAAGCGCGAAACCGATGCCCTCCAGCACCGTGAGCACGGTGCCTTGCGCGCGATGCAGCACGAAACGCTTGCCGATGCCGGAGACTTTGAGAATTGCGTCCATGCGTCACACTTTCAGAATGGAAGAGACCAGCAATTGGGTGTAGGGGTGTTGCGGGTCGTCGAGAATCTGGTCGGTGAGACCGGCTTCGACGATGCGGGAGCGGCGCATGACCATCAGGCGGTCGGCGAGCAGTCTGGCGACCGCCAGGTCGTGCGTCACCAGCACGACAGCCAGTCCCAGTTCGCGCACCAGGTTCCGGAGCAGGTCGAGAATGCGCGCCTGCACGGAGACATCCAGCCCCCCGGTCGGCTCGTCCATGAACACGAGGCGGGGGCAGGAAACGAGGTTGCGCGCAATTTGCAGGCGTTGTTGCATCCCGCCGGAAAAACGCCCCGGCGCATCGTCGATGCGGTCGGGGTCAATTTCCACACGGCAGAGCCAGTCGAGCGCCGCCTGCCGCAGCTTGCCGTAATGGCGTGCGCCTTGCGCCATCAGGCGCTCGCCGATGTTGGCACCGGCGGAGACCGACATGCGTAGGCCGTCGCGCGGGTTCTGTTCGACGAAGCCCCATTCGGTGCGCAGGAGGGTGCGGCGGCGGGCTTCTCCGAGCGCGTGCACGTCGAGCCAGTCCTTGCCGTCGCGGTAGCGCACATGGCCTGCCTCCGGCGGCAAGCGCCCGGAAAGCGCGGCGAGCAGGGTCGATTTGCCGGAGCCGGATTCGCCCACCAGCCCCAGTACCTCGCCCGGATAGAGGGTGAACGAGACATCCTGGCAGCCCTGTTCCGGGCCGAAGAGGTGCGTCACATGTTCCGCTTGCAGCAAGGGCGATTCCGCCGCCCATGCCGGGCGCGGCGGCGCGGTTTCGGCAAGGTTTTCCGGGAAGCCCTTGTCGACGTCCGCCCGCTGCCGCGCGCGGGATTCCGGCAGCGTGTCGCAGGACAAGGCGCTCATGTCGTCCTTTCTCCCGCCGCCGAGCGTGTCTCGCACCAGTCTGTATCCGAGCAGACGTAGTGGCGCGTGCCCCGGTCGTCGACGATCAATTCGTCCAGATAGCTCTCCGTGCTGCCACAAATGGCGCAGGCGCTTTTCCAGCGCGGAATCTCGAACGGATGATCCTCGAAATCCAGGCTCACGACGCGGGTGTAGGGCGGCAATGCGTAGAGCCGCTTCTCCCGGCCCGCGCCGAAGAGCAGGAGCGCCGGATTCATGTGCAGCTTGGGATTGTCGAAGCGCGGAATCGGCGAAGGGTCCATGACGTAGCGGCCATTGACCTCCACCGGGTAGGCGTAGCGGGTGGCGATGCGCCCGTGCCGGACGATGTCTTCGTAGAGTTTGACGTGCATGACGCCGTAGTCACCCAGGGCGTGCATGGTGGCGGTTTCGGATTCGGACGGTTCGATGAAACGCAATGGCTCGGGAATCGGCACCTGAAAGACCAGTATCTGTCCGTTCCGGAGCGCCGTTTCCGGAATCCTGTGGCGCGTCTGGATGATCGTGGCTTCCGTCGTGCGGGTGGTACTGGCGACACCGGCCACCTGCTTGAAGAAATTGCGGATGGAAACCGCATTGGTCGTGTCGTCCGCGCCCTGGTCGATGACCTTCAGCACATCGTCCGGCCCCAGGATGGACGCCGTGACCTGGATGCCACCGGTGCCCCATCCGTAGGGCATCGGCATCTCGCGCCCGCCGAAGGGCACCTGGAAGCCGGGAATGGCCACCGCCTTCAAAAGCGCGCGACGAATGGCGCGCTTGCTGGTTTCATCCAGATAGGCAAAGTTGTAGCCCGACATGCCCGTGGAGGGCAATGCATGTTGCGCGCTCATGAGTGGATTTCCTCCAGTGTGTCGTGTGCTTCGCCATGCGCGGCGTCCGCGCGGGCGGGCTGCGGGCCGGGCGTTTGCGCATCCAGGTATTCGCGGCGCAGGGTACGGATCAAATCCAGTTCCGACTGGAAATCGACGTAATGCGGCAATTTCAGATGCGAGACGAAGCCCGCGGCCTCGACGTTGTCGCAATGCGCCAGCACGAATTCCGCCTGCTGCGCGGGCGCGTCGGCTTCCTCGCCGTATTCCCCGGCGCGCAGGGCGCGGTCGACCAGCGCCATGGCCATCGCCTTGCGCTCCGCCTGGCCGAAGGCAAGACCATAGCCGCGCGTGAATTGCGGCGGCTTGTCGCGCCCGCCCACGAACTGGTTGAGCATTTCGCATTCGCTCACCTCGATGTCGCCCGCCGGTACGGGGAAAGGCAATTCTTCCGTCTCCAGCCAGACATCGACGTGGCCGATGCGAATCTCCCCGGCAAACGGATGATTGCGTCCATAGCCGCGCTGCGTGGAATAGCCCAGCGCCAGCAGGAAGCCTTCATCGCCCCGCGCCAGGATTTGCAGGCGCTTTGCGCGCGCTGCGGGAAAAGAGACCGGCTCGCGGGTAATGTCGGGCGGCGGCGCGGACACCGATGCGTCATCCGACGGGTTTGCCTCCGTCACCAGTCCTTCCCGCGCCAGCAGGTGCATGACGTGCGGCACGGCGCTTTCTTCCGGGGCGAGCGCCGAAGCGGCGGGTGACGGAGTGTCCGCCTCGGGCGCGGGATATTCGCCCTCGGCGAGCAGGGCGAAATCGAGCAGGCGATGCGTGTAATCGAAGGTCGCGCCCAAACGCTGGCCGCCGGGGAGATCCTTGTAGCTTGCCGAGATACGCCGCGCGATGCGCATCTTGCCGGTATCGAGCGGACGGCTGCCGCAAAAGCGCGGCAGGGTGGCACGATAGGCGCGCAGCAAAAAAATGGCCTCGACCAGATCGCCCGCCGCCTGTTTCAAGGCGAGCGCCGCCAGTCCGGGGTCGTGGAGCGCGCCCTCGCTCATGACGCGCGCCACCGCCAGGAACATCTGTTCACGAATCTGCGAGACGGCAAGCTCCGGCGTTTCGGGATTGCCGCGACGTTTGTGGGCGAGCAGACGATGCGCGTTCTCGATGGCCCGTTCGCCGCCCTTGACTGCAACATACATTCAGGCGCTCTCCCCCGGGGTTTTCCGTCGTCTTCCCGTGCGCGGCGCTTTGCGGGCAGCCTTGCCGTCTTCCTTGCGCAGGATGCTGCGCAGAACCTGGGCGCATTCGTCGGAATATTGCGTGTGCGTGGTGCGCGGCAAGCCCATCAGGTGCTCCCCCGCCGTGAAGAAGATGTCCAGCCCAAGCGGAAAAGCATTGCGTTCCTCCCGCGCCAACCAGAATGTTTCGGCCAGCGGTAAAAAGAGGCGGTGTTCGAGCGGGATGCCCGGCCCGCGCCAGAGCATCGGCGCGCCGCCTGTGAAACCGGACAATTGGACGATGAGCGTGCAGGAGCGATCCGGCCTGCGGATGTCGCCCACGCTGAATTCGCGCAATAAGTCCGTGTCATGCGCCGCTTCATCGTCGAGCACGGCCAGCGCCGCCTCCGGGCGATGCACCGTGATCGGGCAATTGCAGTGAAAGACGAGATTGGCGCGCAGGGCGGGATGATCGAGCCTCGGCGAAATCCACACCGGCGTGTCGGCGTCCGCGAGTGCAAGCAGCAAAGCGTAGCTTGCACCGTGCAACCCCGCGACCTGCCTGCCCGCCGCCAGAAGCTGCGTCTTGCCCGGCTCGCTCATTACCGTGAGGGCGGCGCGAAAAACCTGCTGCGCATCCCGGACGGGATCGGAAAAGCCCGGTTCGAGTCCCCATCCCGCGGATGCCAATCGGCGGTCTCCCGTCCCTTGCCCCTTGTCCTTCGCCATCGGAACCTCAGGCAACATCATTTTCCCCTCGTACCAATGTGAAAAAATCGACGCGCGTACTGTCGTGCCGACGCGCTTCCCCGGCCTGCCGCGACAAACGCCGGGCATCCAGAAGCGCAATGACCTGGCACAGCCACGAACGATGGCGTGTGCCCTGCAAATGGGCATCCACGAGCGCGGCCAGCTCGGCGTGTTTCTTGTCGCGCCCCGCGATGTAGCTGTAGCCGATGCATGCCTCGTCCGTCTGGACGACGCAGCGCGTCACCGTCATCTCGCCCAGATTGAAAGCTTCCCCCGTCGCGCCCATGCGCCCCCGCACCATCGCCATGCCGATCTCCGGCGGACGGATGAGCTGGTAGGGTTCCGCTTTCAACCGCGTCTCGAAAGGCAACAAGTCGGCAATATCCGCGTGTGACAGGGTGTACATCCACTGCTGTCGCGCCTGGATGTCGGAAGAAGCGAGGGTGGGATCCTGATTCGTGTCCATGAGAGTTCGCGGAAAAATCAGATGAACCGTCTGCGCAAAGCCTGCGAGGCAATATCCAGAAGGCTGACGGTAATGATGATGGCAATCATGATGGCGGCGGTCTGCGGAAACTGGAACCCGCGCACCGACTCCCACAAAATGACGCCGATGCCGCCCGCGCCGACCATGCCGACGACGGTGGCCGAACGCACGTTTGACTCGAAGCGGTAAAGCGAATAGGAAATCCATAAAGGCACGACCTGTGGAATGACGCCGAAAACGATTTCCTGCAAGGCGCTGGCACCGGTTGCGCGCACCCCCTCCACCGGGCCGGGATCAATGGTTTCCACCGCTTCGGCAAAAAGTTTCGCCAACACGCCCGTGGTGTGGACAAAGAGCGCCAGCACACCGGGAAAAGGCCCCAGGCCGACGGCGGCGACGAAAATCATGGCGAACACCATTTCATTGATGGAACGCAAGGCATCCATCAAGCGGCGCACCGGATGCCGTATCCACCACGGCGCGACGTTTTCGGCGCTCAAAAGCCCCAGGGGAATTGCGCAAAAAATAGCCAGCAGCGTTCCCCAGACGGCGATATGCAGCGTGACCAGCATCTCTTCCAGATAAAGCCGCCAATCCTTGAAATCGGGCGGGAAGAAATCCCGCGCCAATTCCGTCATGTTGCCCGCATCACGGATCAAATCTCCCGGCGCCATTTCCGCGCCCCGCCACGACCAAGACAGCAGCGCCAGCGCAAGCCCCCAGGCGAAAAGCACAAGCCACGGCCTTTTGGCGCTGCCCGGATTTTCCATATGGCACATTTGCGGGAATGAAGTCGTTGCCATGTGATGCCCGTTATTTACGCGCCAGTTCCAGCTCTTTCATACGCCGGTCGAGCTTCGCCAGTTCCTCGCCAATCTTTTCGAGACGACTGGCCTTCTCCCTTTCAGACAAGGTTTCATCCGCCTTGACGACGGCCTGCTGCTTGAAAAGTTCGAGTTGCCGGACGGGCAAAAGCTGATCGTCGTCGGACACCCTGAAAGGTGCCCATTGCAAGGCGGCCAGGATTTTCCTTTCCGCCGCATTCCTGCCGTAGGCAAAGAGGAAATCCTTCAGGGTTTTCCGGGTTTCGGCGTCGAGATTCTTGCGCATCACAATCGGGTCGGAGGGAATCAGCGGCGACTTCCAGATAACCTTCAATTGCAAATACTTTTCGGGCGAAGTGATCTTGATGCGCGCCAGAACTTCCGAATTGCAGGTTGCAACATCAATCTGCCTGTTGGCGACCGCCAGGGCGTTGATTTCGTGACTGCCGTTCAGGGTGCGCCTGAAAATCTTCTTGGGGTCTACCCCGTTTTGCGCAAAAACATAATAGCCGGGCACCAAGAACCCGGAAGTCGAATTAGGATCGCCATTGCCGAAGGAAATCTTCCCGGCGTTTTCCAGCACATCCTGCACGGAATTGTAGGGGCTATCCTTGTGCGCGAGCAGCAGGCTCCAATAGCCCGCATCGCCATTGGCGGAGACAGTCTGCGCAATGACTTCCGCGCCCGCGCGGTCGACCGCCTCGATGGCGGCCTTGTTGCCCGTCCAGGCAATATCGACCTTGCCGAAACGTATCCCCTGGATGATTCCAGCGTAATCGGAAGCGAAGAACGCCTTGACGTTCAGCCCCGTCTGGCGGCTCATGTCCGCAAGAAAAGGCTCCCAGATAGTGCGCAGGTTTTGCGAGGTTTCCGTGGAAATGATGCCGAAGTTGACTTCCTTCGGCGGCTGCGCCTGCGCGGGAAATCCAGGACACAAGGCAAGGAGGCACAGAAGACTGAACCCGAAACGTCGAAACATGATGTTTTCCTTTGCAGAAAGAAGCGTCAGAAAGAGGCCGCCGCGCGCAATACTTCGTAGGCCATTTCCGTGCGGCATTCGACAGAAATATCGTCGAAGGTGTCGTCGACATCGCCATGGCGCGGGCGGTCGATGGCTGCGATCTCGGCACCGTAGATGCCTGCCAGACGCATGTCGCTCAAGGCATGGGTCGGCCCGTCGTAATGGATGCGCCCATCCTTCAGGGCGATAGTGCGCGGGCAATAGTGGCGGGCGTATTCCACCTGATGCAGCGAGACGAGGACGGTGGTTTTATCCTGGGCGTTGATTTCTGCAAGCAGATCCATGACCTTCCGTGCCGATTCCGGATCCAGCGAAGCGACAGGCTCATCGGCGAGAATGATCCTGGCGCGCTGCGTGAGTGCCCGCGCGATGGCCACGCGCTGCTGCTGCCCGCCGGACAGGGTGGAAGCCCGTCGCCAGGCGTATTTCGCCATTCCGACCCGTTCCAGCGCCTCGAACGCCTGACGACGCTCCGCGGCGGAAAAAAGCCCGCAAACGCCGCGCCAGCGCGGAATCCGCCCGAGCGACCCCAAGAGCACATTGCCGATCACGCTCATGCGTCCCACGAGGTTGAACTGCTGGAAGATATAGCCGATTCCGGAGCGATGCTGGCGGATGTTCCGGCTCAGGCGTCCGCCACACTGGATGGATCGCCCCAACACCTCGACCCGACTCGCGGTGCCGGTATATGAGGGGATTGCGGCGGCGGACGAAGGAAACGGGCGCGAGAAGAAAGAAGAAGACGGCGCGAAATGCGGTGGGGAATGCGGCGACGCGCAGGGCATCATCTCCGCAAGGCCGACACGGGGCGAAGCCGTTTCCTGCCCCGTCTGCCGTGCGCCATCGCCGGATACGAGACCGGAGAGGTGCCGCAGGAGCGTGGATTTTCCCGATCCCGAAGACCCGATCAAGGCCACCATCTCGCCCTCCCTGACCTGGAGCGAGAGATCGAACAACACCTGTTTCACACCGAAACTTTTGTTGAGTTCGGCTATGTGGACCACGTTGGCATGCATTTGCGTTCTCCCCCACGAGGACGATTCGAATTCGTGGCGGATTTTGGCGGGCGTTCGTTACAGGCCAGTGACAGATCAATGACAGAAACACGCGGTGGATGCGGCGACGTGGCGAAACGCCGGTCAAGCGGCCTGTGGATTGCTACGCTTCACTCGCAATGACAGGAATGAAGGATGGAAAAACCACAGCGCGTGTTGCCAAAAGCATAGAATGCAGGCATGATCTCGTCTTCATTCCATCTAGCCATACGTCATGTCCCACCCAAATACCCCGCACGACGCGTTTTTCAGGAAACTTCTCTCCCATCCCGAGACCGCGCGGGACTTCCTGAGCATTCACCTTCCCCCGTCGCTGCGCGCGGTCTGCGACCTCGACACCCTGCGCGTCGCACCCGGCTCCTTCGTCGAACCGGGCATGCACGCCCTTCATTCCGACATCCTGTATTCCCTGCGCACCACGCACGGCAACGGCTTCATCTACTGCCATGTTCTGTCACGGCCAGAGCAATCCCTACCCCCACAGCACCGACTGGTTCGACTGCTTCGACGACCCCGACCCAG
>JAISNX010000104.1 GCA_031276015.1 Azoarcus sp. | reverse complement strand
GTCCAGACTCGCCTGGAGCGCCTGCACATCCAGTTCGCCCCGCAGCAACACCGCCCCGGCGATGTGGTAGGCACTGCCCAGTCCGCCCAGTTGTTCCAGGAACCACAAGCGTCGTTGCGCGAGCGATGCCGGTAACGGCTTCGTCCTGTCCGCGCGTTCCATCTCCGGCTGGGACGAGGCCACGGCCCGGCTCACCACCTGCGACAGCGCCGCCAGACTCGGTTGCGCAAACACTTCGCGCAGGGGCACTTCAACGTCGAGCAACTGCCGCAAACGGGAAACCAATTGCGCAGCCAGCAACGAGTCACCGCCCAGATCGAAGAAATTATCCTGCCTGTCAGCCGTATCTGTACCCAGCACTTCGCGCCAAATCTGTGCCAGCGCCGCTTCGAGTTCCTGCCCCTGATCGACGTGCAGTGCATCGAACCTTTGCTGTGCGAACAATTGACTGCATTCGCTACGCCTCAACTTCCCACTCGAAGTGCGTGGCAAACCGCCTGGTTTTACAAGAACAATGGCACCGGGCGAAATCTCGAATTCATCCACAATGGACTTGCGGATCGCCTTGACCACTGCCGTGGCATCCAGCTTGCGCATATATTTGCGTTCGATTTCGCAGGCGACCGCGAGCCGCTCGCCGCTCCCGTCCTCTCCTTCCATCGGGAAAGCCGCCGCACCGTTGCTGCGCAACATGGGGTGACTGGATTCCGCAACACTTTCAACATCCTGCGGATAGATATTTCTGCCCCGGATAATCAACAGGTCTTTCAGGCGGCCCGTCCAGAACAGTTCGTTGTCACGCAAATAGCCAAGGTCGCCCGTTCTCAGGAAATTCCGCTCGCTGCCATCAAGGCGGGCATGGAAAGTTTCGTGAGTGAGTTCCGCCTGGTTCCAATAACCCGCCGCTATGCTCGGTGCCGAAACCCAGATTTCGCCCACATGATTATCTGGACAGCGTCGGCGCGTATCGGGGTCGACAATGACAATCTCCGCACCATTGACCGGATGACCGCAGCCAACCACTTGCTTGACTGTTGTCGAAGCATCTGACGCTGTAGCAATACGCACATGGCGATGCTGAAGCGCCGAGGCATCCAGCATATTGATTACAGGTAAACGATTCGGCGGCCCGCCGCTGATTATCAGCGCAGCTTCCGCCATTCCATAGCAAGGATAAAAAGTTTCTTTCCGGAATCCACACTGTGCAAATTTTTCGGCGAAACGTTCCATCGCTTCCGCCTTGACTGGTTCCGCACCATTGAATGCGATTTTCCAGGAACTCAGATCAAGTTGTTTCAATTCGCTTTCGGAAATCGCACGGACGCAAAGATCATAAGCAAAACTGGGGCCGACACTATAAGTCGCTTTTGAATCTGAAATATGCTTTAGCCAAACTGCCGGGTCTTTCACAAAGGCTTCCGGGGACATCAGTCGGCAGGGAGTACCGACATACATTGGCACCAACATTGCGCCAATCAAACCCATGTCGTGATAGTAAGGCAGCCAACTGACGGTACGTGAGGATTCGTCTATCTTGCATGCATCTGCAATCATTTGCAGATTGCAAAGGATGTTGTCGTGGCGGTTGATGACCCCCTTCGGCATTCCCGTCGAACCCGAGGTATATTGCAAAAAGGCAATGGAATCCCCGTCGGCGGGTGGTACTTCCCAGGTATATGCTTTTTGTGCGGCAATCGTGTCTGTTGCGATAACGGCGACTTTGTCTTCTTGCGACGCTTCCTGGATATTACCCGTTGCCGCCTCTTTCGCCGTAGTCAGCACAATACTCGCTTGCGTATCGCACAAGACGGCCCTGAACCGATTGATTCTGCGATTCTTCTTGAGAGGCGGCATAGGCACGGCGACAATGCCCGCATACAAACAACCGAAGAACGCACTGAGAAAATCCTGATTGGTGGAATAAAGCAAAAGAGCACGTCTGTCTCGCGCGACATGTCTTTGCAATACCCTACCAATAGCACATGCACGGGCATCGAGTTCTGCATAAGTGCATGAATCTATCGTGCCATCGTTATTGATAAATTCATAGGCGAGTTTAGCGGGACTGATCTCCGCGCGTTGCCGCAGCATGTCGACCAGCGTGTCAAAAGCCACCAGACTTTCATTCTGTACGGCAACTTTCGTGTCATCTTTCATTTCAAGTCATCCAATACATCAAGCAAGAGAATCAGGCTATCTTGCAAGTCGTCTTGAAAACAACATAAAGGCGCTTACAGCACAAGAGACATGTGCGCCCAGAGTGGATTCAAATCAGTTTTGCTCGAATACTCAAACACCCGGCGTCTTCTCGACGATCAGGATGGCAATTACCCACTCGAAAAGAGCAGGGAAAAACCATTTGCCATCCAACGGGATGAACTAGGTCATAACCAACGAGGAGCTACGCCGTTCCGCATTTTTGTTTCAGTGCCAGAGCAATTGATTCGCATATGACTGGCGAAAATTCAGGCATCTTTGTTACAGGGAAGTACCCGGACGAATTTTCTGTCTTCTTCGACTGTAAAAGTAAGGCCGCTCCCGCCAGACATGGATACGATCAAAGATACAAAATCACAAAACGAGTGTCAACACGTTTATCAAGAGTGTCGAAAGCTTTTGATTTTTCTGGTTTGCAGCATGCAATTTGCTCATCTGTCATGGTTATCTCAAGTGGTTTACAGATAAAAGGCGGGCAGAACTGTCACAGGAGAGCCGGAAGATGAGACTTGGAGAAAGCCTGCATTGGCTGGAACGGAGGTCGGCTGATGCAGGAGGAAGCGGCGATGAAAGTCTTGCCGGGCACGCTGGGCGAGGCGTTCTTGCCGAAGCGGCGTCGACCTCGTTATAGACGGCAGTGGCTTTTTCGAGGGCTTTCAGCGGTACGCAAACCGTTTCGTCTGGGAATGGCAGAGCTTCCGGGGGTGGAACCGCCTCGCAGCGGCACGAAAATTCCAGGGAACAGGTGTGGGGGTCTCACCGACCGGATGCAGGCATTATGTCTGGTAAAAACGTCAAACAAATGTTTTTATTGTGTTTATTTTTCAAGCGAACCTACGCGAGACGCCCTCAGACGGACATGTTCATGATGTCCTGGTAAGCCGACACCAGCCGATTGCGCACCTGCACCATTTGCTGGAACGAAAGACTGGCTTTTTGCAGGTTGACCATGACATCCTGCAAGTTGGCGTTGGGATCGCCGCCGGAGAAGTCCTGGGCCATTCCGCGCGCTTCTTTCTGCGCGGCGCTGACGTCCTTGAGCGCGTTGTTGAGCGCATCGGCAAAGCTGACGCCGCCCGCGGGCGCATCGCCCCCTTGGACGGGCTTGTTCTGGGCCGCCTGCGATACCGAGCGCAGTTCTGAAAGCATTTGTTCGATTCCGCGTGTGTCCATGTCCTTGCTCCGGAAGCGGATTCAGTTTGTTCGAGCATAGCAGAGCAATCGCCGTGCCACCATTGCATCCGCCTAGATGTCGTAACCTTCGTCGCGGTATTGCTGGATTTTGTAGCGCAAGGTGCGCTCGGAGATGCCCAGTTTCTCGACGGTCTTTTTGCGCGAGCCGTCCATTTCGCGTAGGGTGGCGAGGATATGCTCGCGTTCGATGTCGCGCATGTTGGCCGGTTTGGGCACGGATGCGGAGGAAGCCGGGGCAGGGGGGGGAGAGGCAAAATTTACCGCCGCGCCGTTTTCCGCGGCTGCCGCCGCGCCGGTGCTTTCGCGGCTTTCGCTGCCGTCCGTCCAGTTCGGCAGGCACAGGCGCAAGGTTTCCGCGCTGACGGTGTCGCCAGTGGTGAGGATCAGGGCGCGGTGCATGGTGTTTTCCAGTTCGCGCACATTGCCCGGCCAGCGGTAGCGCGGCAGGAGGGTTTCGGCCTCGGGCGAGAACCACGCCTGTCGCCCGGCGCGCTGGGCATGGCGGGCGAGGAAATGGCGCGCCAGCGGCACGATGTCGCCAGGCCGCTCGCGCAGCGAGGGAATGACGAGCGGAAAAACGTTCAGCCGGTAGTACAAATCTTCGCGGAAGCGCCCGGCGGCGATTTCTTTTTCCATGTCGCGGTTGCTCGTCGCCAGGACGCGGATGTCCAGCGGCACGGGTTTTTTGCCGCCGACGCGCTCGACCTCGCGCTCTTGCAAAACCCGCAGGAGCTTGGCCTGGAGGCCGAGCGGCATTTCGGAGATTTCGTCGAGCAGGATGACGCCGCCCTGCGCCTGCTCGAATTTGCCGGGCTGTCCGCTTTGCGCGCCGGTGAAAGCACCTTTTTCGTAGCCGAACAGGGTGGCTTCGAGCAGGTTTTCGGGGATGGCGGCGCAGTTGATTGCCACGAACGGCGCGGCACGGCGCGGGGAGTGGTGGTGGATGTAGCGCGCGAACACTTCCTTGCCCGTGCCGGATTCGCCGGTGAGCAGTACGGTGGCATCTGTTTCGGCAACCTTGGCGGCGAGCGCGAGCAGTTGGCGGGTGCGCGGGTCTTCGGCGATGGTGTCGTCCGCCTCCGGCGGCGAGATGGCGTAGCGGCGGATGCTCTCCAGCAGCACGTCCGGCTCGAAGGGCTTCATCAGAAAGTCGCACGCGCCGCCGCGCATGGCCGCCACGGCCTTGTCGACGTCGCCGTAGGCGGTCATCAGCAGTACCGGCAATTGCGGTTGGCGGCGGTGGATTTCGCCGAGCAGTTCCAGCCCGTCCATGGGCTGCATGCGCAGGTCGGAAATGACGAGGCTGAGGCTTTGCCGTTCGAGTTCGGCCAGCGCCGCCGGGCCGCCGTCGACGCCGGTCGCGCCGTGGCCCGCCATTTCCAGCGTGAAGCAGACGGCTTCGCGCAGGGCGGCATCGTCCTCGACGACCAGGATGTTCAGGTGTTCGATCATGAAGCTTGTACTCCGGCCAGTGTCCGGGCCGCGTCCGGCGCGGGCGCGTCCGTGGTGTTTCTTCGTCGCCCGGCGCGGTTGCCGTTGCGGCGGCGGTCGCCTTCCGTGCCCCGGCGGTCGCGGTATCGCCAGTCCGGCGGCATCAGCGGCAGCGTGAGCGTGAAGGCGGAACCCGCGCCGGGCGCGGATTCGAGCAGGATGTCGCCGCCGTGCCCGCGCGCCACGCCTCGCGCGATGGCCAGCCCCAGGCCGGTGCCTTCGGCACGGGTGGTGAAGAACGGCTCGAACAGGCGCGATTGCAGTTCGGGGGCGATGCCCCGGCCACTGTCGCGGACGACGAAGCGCAGTTCTTCGCCCGCCGGGCCGCTCCGGCAGGCGGCGCGCGTGACGTCGCAACTGACGAGGCCGCCCGCGCCGGTGGCCTGGATGGCGTTTTCGATCAGGTTGGCGAGCGCGCCGCCCAGGGCCTTGCGGTCGCCATGCACGACCGCGCCCGCGCAGTCGCAATGGCCGCGAAAGATGATTTGCCGCGCCTTCGCCAGCGGTTCGAGGGTATGGACGAGTTCCGCGACGAGTTCCGCGACATCGAAATCCTGCCGCCCGAGGCTGTCCCCGCGTGCAAAAAGCAGCATGTCGCGGATCAGGCGTTCGAGGTAGTGCAGGCGTTCGAGTGCGCGTTCGGCCACCCTGGTGCGCTCGGGCGGCCCGAGTTCGGGCTGGCGCAGATTGCCGACGTAGAGCAGGGCGGCGGCCAGCGGCGTCCGCAGTTGATGGGCGAGTCCCGCCACCATCTCGCCCATTGCCGCCAGCCGCTCGTTGCGCTCCGCCGCCTGGCGCATCCGGTGCGTTTCGGTGACATCGCTCAAGAGCAGGATGCGCCCCTCGCCGGAACCCAGGGCGGTGCCGGAGACCGCCAGCAGCCGTGTGCCGTCCTCGCGCGCCAGGCTCATTTCGCCCGGCGTGCCGGTGGGCCGGAGCGTGGCCGCCACGGCCTGCCAGGGCTGCCCGGCCAGATCGGTGCCCAGCAGATGCCCGGCGGCGCGGTTGATCTGCTCGATGCGGTCTGCGCGGTCGAGCACCACGACCCCGGCGGGCAAGGCGTCCATCAGCACGGCGAAGCGTTCGCTCAGTTGCGCCACCTGCGCCTGGAGCGCGTTGTATGCGCCGGAAAGCTCCTCCGAGGCGCGGCTGAATACGGCGAAGGCTTCCGCGAGCTGCGCGGCGGACAAGGGCGCGGCGGCATCGGCGGCAGGCGGGGCGTGTACATCGGCGTCGGGCAGCATCGTCGGGAAAAGTCCGTTTAATGGCGTTCTGGAAAAACCGCCTCATGGCGTTTTCATGATGGCATCCTTCGCGGGGGGCCGTCCATGGCAATTTCCAAACAGACCGCAAAAATTGCCGCTTTTCGCCTGACGCCGCGCGCGTTCGCGGACGGACAATGCCCGCATCCATCGAAAAATCCGGAATCATGTCATGGCCACCGCCGAAAACACCGCTGGCGAAATCCCCGTTGCGCCGTCGTCGCCGGGGCGGCTGCAACAGGCGGTCACGAACATCCGGGCGCTCAGCCAGCAACAGAAAATCGCCGCCGCCGCCGCGCTGGCGCTTGCCATGGCGCTCATCGTCGGCGCGCTGCTCTGGAACCACGCCCCCGCGCAGGCGGTGCTTTTCAGCAATTTCGACGAGCGCGACGGCGGCGAAATCATCGCCGCCCTGCAACAGCAGAACGTGCCCTACAGCGTCTCCGGCGATGGCCGCGCCATTCTCGTGCCGCTGTCGACCGTCCACGAAACCCGCCTGCGCCTGGCCGCTGCCGGGCTGCCCAGGGGCGGGCTGGTCGGTTTCGAGATCATGGACACCCAGAAACTGGGCATCTCGCAGTTCAACGAGCAAGTCACCTACCAGCGCGCGCTGGAAGGCGAACTGGCGCGCACCATCCAGTCCATCGCCTCGGTCATCGGCGCGCGCGTGCATCTGGCGATGCCCAAGCAGACCGCCTTCCTGCGCGACGACCAGAAACCGACCGCCTCGGTCATGGTGCAGATGCGTCCGGGCCGCGTGCTCGACGCCAGCCAGGTGGCGGGCATCGTGCATCTGGTGGCTTCTTCCGTGCCCAAGATGAACGACTCGGGCGTGACCATCATCAACCAGAACGGCGAACTCCTGACCGGCGAAGAACCCCTGCGCCGCTCCGGACTCGACCCCACGCAGCTTCGCTATATAGAAGAAGTCGAATCCGGCCTCAACCGGCGCATCGAAAACATCCTCACCCCCATGCTCGGCAAGGGCAACTTCCGCGCCCAGGTCGCCGCCGACATCGACTTCAACCAGGTCGAGCAGACGGCGGAAACCTACCGCCCCAATCCCGCCCCGGAACAGGCGATTCGCAGCCAGCAGACCACCGAACAGCAAAACCGCGACCCGGGGCCGCAAGGCGTGCCCGGCGCGCTCAGCAACCAGCCGCCCGTTCCGGCCACCGCCCCCATCACCGCGCCGCCCGTGCCGCCGACCGGCGCGGACGGTCAGGCTCTGCAAACCGTATCCCGCTCGGCGGTGCTCAACTACGAACTGGATCGCACCATCCAGCACGTCAAACAGGCGCTCGGCCAGGTCAAGCGCATTTCGGTCGCGGTCGTCGTCAACCACCGTTCCGTCCGCCTTCCCACGGGCGAGCCGCAAACCCTGCCGGTCAGCGACGAAGAAATCACCCGCATCGCCAACCTCGTGCGCGAAGCCGTCGGCTACAACGCCACGCGCGGCGACACCATCAACGTCACCAGCAGCCCCTTTGCCGAACAGCCCGAAGCGCCCGTGCCCGTGCCGATCTGGAAAGACCCGGAAATGATCGAAATGGGCAAGGAAGGCGGCAAATACCTGGCGGTGGTGCTCGTCATCCTCTTTGCCTACTTTGCCATCGTCCGTCCCCTGCTGCGCACGGTTGCCCCGCCGCCCGTGCGGGAAGAACCGGCAATCGCCAGCGACGGAGAGGAGGGCGACGAAGACGGCGTCAACGTCGAACTCTCCGCCGCCGCCCGCGCCGAGGACTACGATAGCCGCCTGGCGCGTGCGCGGCAGATGGCGCGCGACGATCCCAAGTGCGTCGCCGAACTCCTCAAACAATGGCTGGGCGTTACCGAAGAAGGAGGCCACAAATGAGTGCCGCCGCGCCCGAAGAAGGACTCGACAAATCCGCCCTCCTGCTCATCGCGCTCGGCCCCGACGAAGCCGCTGGCGTGCTCAAACACCTCGGGCCGCGCGAAGTGCAGAAACTCGGCATGAAAATGGCGAGCATGCCCGCGCAGGAACGCAGCAAGGTCGAACCCCTGCTGGCCGAACTGGACGCCCATTTCAGCAAGGGAGCCGCCGTCCACGCCGACCAGGAACAGATCCGCGAAATGCTCACCAAGGCGCTCGGCGACGAACGCGCCGCCAACCTCATCGCCCGCGTCCTGCAAGGCTCCGACACCGCGGGCATCGAAAACCTGCGCTGGCTCGACCCCGCCACAGCCGCCGACCTCATCAAGAACGAACATCCCCAGATCATTGCCACCATCCTCGTCCATCTCGGCTACGACCAGGCCGGGGACATCCTCAAACACTTCTCCGACCGCCTGCGCAACGACGTCGTGCTGCGCATCGCCACCCTGGACGGCGTGCAGCCCCAGGCGCTCAAGGAACTCAACGAATCCCTCACCCGCATGCTCTCCGGTGCCGCCACCGCCAAGAAAGCCGCCATGGGCGGCGTGCGCCACGCGGCGGAAATCCTCAACTTCGTCGGCACCGTCGCCGAAACGGCCATCCTCGACAACGTGCGCGAATACGATCCCGACCTGGCGCAGAAAATCCTCGACGAAATGTTCGTCTTTGAAAACCTGCTCGACATCGACGACCGCGGCATCCAGACCATCCTGCGGGAAGTCCAGTCCGACTCCCTCATCGTCGCCCTCAAGGGTGCCCCGCCCGAACTGCGCGAAAAAATCTTCAAGAACATGTCCAGCCGCGCCGCCGAGATGCTGCGCGAAGACCTCGAAGCCAAAGGCCCCGTGCGCCTGTCCGAAGTCGAAGCCGAACAGAAGGAAATCCTCAAGATCGTCCGCCGCCTTGCCGAAGAAGGGCAGATCGTCATGGGCGGTCGGGGCAGCGAAGACAGCTTCGTCTGACCCTGCCGGACGGCTGAACGCGCATGAAAAATCCCGCCCCCTTCTCCCGGCACCAGGCCGTCGGCGCTTACCGCCGATGGGAACCGCCGAAATTCGACGCCCCGCCCGCCGCCGAACCGGAAGCCCTGGAAACTGCATCGGAAACCGACAGCGAACCCACGGAAACCGCCGCCTCGCTCCCTCCCGGCCTGAAACTGCCCACCGCCGTGGAAATCGAGCAGATGCACGACGATGCCCGCCGCGAAGGCTTCGAGGCCGGGCTGGCCGAAGGTCGGGACACGGGTCATGCCGATGGCCTGCGGATCGGGCGCGAGGAGGGGCGCGAAGAAGGCCGGGAAGCGGGCTACCGCGAAGGCAAGGCCGAGGCCGAAGCCGAAGCCGCGCAACTGCGGGAAATGATCGCGCAGATGAACACCGCCCTTGGGCAGATCGACGCCGAAGTCGCCGAAGAACTCCTGTCGCTTGCCATCGAACTGGCGAGGAAAGTGTTGCAACACAGCCTGGCCGTCGAACCGGAGGCCGTCCTCAGCGCCGTGCGTGCCGCTCTCCAGCACTTGCCCGAAAGCCGCGCCAAGATCCACATGCACCCGGCGGACGCCGCGCTCGCCCGCAAACACCTGGACGACATGCTCGACCAAGGCGGCCACCTCATCATCGAGGACGACAGCGTTTCGCGCGGCGGCTGCCGGGTCGAAACCCCCGGCGCGCAGATCGACGCCACCATGGAAACCCGCTGGCGGCGCGTGCTCGACAGCCTCGGGCGGCAGCACGCCCTCTGGACGCCGCCGCCCACCGGAAAACCCCGACCGGAATTCCCTGTCTCCGCCGAAACCCCGGACGGGCAGGGCGGCGACACATGAGCGGCGACGACACCCCCCACTTGCGCCACGGTGCCCTCTGGCGAACCTTCCTCAAAGATGGTCGCCACCTCATCGACACCGTCTACCCCTTCCAGAACGCGGGCCTGCTCACCCGCACCAGCGGCCTCGTCATGGAAGCCTCCGGCCTCAAACTGCCGGTCGGTTCCGGCTGCAAAATCATGATTTCCGGCGACGGCTCCGTCGAAGCCGAAGTCGTTGGCTTCAGCGGCGAAAAACTTTTCATGATGCCCACCGACAAGGTTTTCGGCCTCTCCCCCGGCGCGCTCGTCTGCCCCGTCGAAACCGGTTACCCCCAACTCATCCCCGGTCGCCGCATCGGCCCCCGCCGTCGCGCCTCCGACCGTGCCAAACGCCTGCCCGTCGGCGAAGCCCTGCTTGGCCGCGTCATCGACGGCGCGGGTCGTCCACTCGACGCCCTCGGACGGCTCGAAACCGAAGAAACCCGCTCCCTGCAAGGGCGCACCACCAATCCCCTGAGCCGCTCGCCCATCCGCGTCCCGCTCGATGTCGGCATCCGCGCCATCAACGGCCTGCTCACCATCGGACGCGGCCAGCGACTCGGCCTCTTTGCCGGTTCCGGCGTCGGCAAATCCGTCCTCATCGGCATGATGGCCCGCTACACCGGAGCCGACCTCATCGTCGTCGGCCTCATCGGCGAACGTGGCCGCGAAGTCAAAGAGTTCATCGAACAAAGCCTCGGCGAAGAGGGCCTCAAACGCTCTGTCGTCGTCGCCGCCCCCGCCGACACCAGCCCCCTCATGCGCCTTCAGGGAGCCGCCTACGCCACCACCATCGCCGAATACTTCCGCGACAAGGGCAAACAAGTGCTGCTCGTCATGGACTCGCTCACCCGCTACGCCATGGCCCAGCGCGAAATCGCCCTTGCCATCGGCGAGCCGCCCGTCACGCGCGGCTACCCCCCGTCCGTATTCGCCCTCCTGCCCGCGCTGGTGGAACGCGCCGGGAACGGCCCCGAAGGCGGCGGCTCCATCACCGCCTTCTACACCGTCCTCGCCGAAGGCGACGACCAGCAAGACCCCATCGCCGACGCCGCCCGCGCCATCCTCGACGGCCACATCGTCCTCACCCGCGCCCTTGCCGACCAGGGCCACTACCCCGCCATCGACATCGAGCAATCCATCTCCCGCGCCATGTACAGCCTGGTCGGCGACGAACAGTTCGACAAAGTGCGCCAGTTCCGGCAGCTTTTCTCCCGCTACCAACGCTCGCGCGACCTCATCGCCGTCGGTGCCTACCAGCCCGGCGGCGACCCCCTGCTCGATGCCGCCGTCGGCATCTACCCCCGCCTCGAAACCTACCTGCAACAACGCATCGAGGAACGCGAGAACTACGAAGGTGCCGTCGCCAAACTTGACCAGCTTTTTGCCGAAAGCTGAAAATACCGGGGCGCGGATGGAACGCACCTGCGCGCCAAAATCTCTTTCTGAAAGGATAACGTCATGTCAGGCAACATCAGCGCCCGCAATTGTTTTTCCGGTGTCGTCAGCCAGGTGAATACCGGCCCGATCAATGCCCAGGTGGAATTGTCGCTCGCTGGCGGCGACAAAATTATCGCCATCGTGACCCGTGAAAGCGTCGATGCATTGGCGCTTGCGCCCGGCAAGGCGGCGACCGCTCTCGTCAAGGCTTCATGGGTGCTATTGACGGCGGGCCACGGGAAACTCCGCTTTTCCGCGCGCAATCACCTGCCGGGTACGGTTGCCTCGGTGGAAAAAGGCGCGGTCAACAGCGATGTGGCGGTCGAGCTTGCGGGGGGCTCCATCGCGCATGCCATCGTTACTAACGAGGCCGTGCTGGAACTGGGGCTGAAGCCCGACGTGCCGGTTTCCGTGCTGTTCAAGGCAAGCCACGTTATCCTCGGCGTTCCGGTCTGAGCGGGCGCGCCCCCGCCGGATGTCGGGCGTCATTGCGAGGCACCGTGTCCCGCAACACCGCCCGTCAGTACGGGTAATCGCCGCTGTGTGGATTGCCGCGGGCCTTCGGCCCTCGCAATGACGGAGCGGGGGATTCGTCATTGCGAGGCGCGTAGCGCCGTGGCAATCCACGGCAAGACAGCCTCACACATCCGCCTCCACCGTATCCCCCTTCTCCTCCATCCACGCCCGCCGTCCGGCGGCTTCGCCCTTGCCCATCAGCAGGCTGAACATGCGCCGTGTTTCCGTGAACGCACCGTCGCGCACCTGCACGGGCAGCATGCGGCGGGTGGCGGGGGCCATCGTGGTTTCGCGCAACTGTTCGGGGTTCATCTCGCCCAGGCCCTTGAAACGACCCAC
>JAISNX010000054.1 GCA_031276015.1 Azoarcus sp. | reverse complement strand
CGCCAGATGCGCGACGGGCTGAGGAATCTCTATTCCGTTATCAAGGGACAGGACGCGCACATCAAATTCGCCTTTTTGACGGGCGTCTCCAAATTCAGCAAGGTCAATATCTTTTCCGGCCTCAACAACCTGAATGACATCACGCTGGACGCCGAGTATTCCAATATTTGCGGCTATACCGATGCGAACGTGGATACCGTGTTCGCGCCCGAACTCGAAGGATTGGACAGGGATAAAATCCGCCACTGGTATAACGGCTACAACTGGAGTGGTAAAGCCGTCTACAATCCATTCGATTTGCTGCTGCTCTTTCAAAAGCGGGTATTCCGCCCCTTCTGGTTCGAGACCGGCACGCCGACTTTTCTGCTGGATATGCTTATCGAGCGCCAAGTTTACCTGCCCGCGCTCTTGAAAGTGGAAGCATCTTCCCGCCTGATTTCCGCCTTTGAAGTGGGCGATATTTCTACCGAAGCCCTGATGTTCCAAGCGGGTTATCTCACCATCGCCGGGGAGAAAAAACGGGGAGAGAATCTCTCGTTTGCGCTGACTTACCCCAATCATGAAGTCCGAAGCGCGTTGACGAGTCATGTCATGGAGGCATGGATCGGGAATCCGCTCAAGGCGGAAGAAAGCCGATTCGCCCTTTACGACGCGTTGGAAATCAACGACTTCCCGCGCGTCCGGGAAATCTTCTTCTCCCTCTACGCCAGCATCCCGCACGACTGGTATCGCAAGAACAATATCGACCAGTTCGAGGGCTATTACGCCAGCGTGTTTTACGCCAGCTTCGCCGCCCTGGGATTCGACATCGTTCCGGAGGACGTGAGCAATCAGGGCAAACTGGATATGGCCGTCCAGTTCAATGGGCAGATTTACCTTTTCGAGTTCAAGGTTGTGGAAGATGCCGCCGAAGGCCGAGCACTGGCGCAGATCAAAGAGAAGAAATACGCCGACAAATACCGCGCCCAGAATCAACCCATTCACCTGATCGGCATCGAATTCAGCAAGAAGGCGCGCAATGTGGTGGGGTTTGAAGTGGAGAGCCTGGATTGAAGGGGTGCCTAGCGCCGTGGCAATCCACATGCTGCCGCTAGAGCGTTTTTGTCTCAAATACTGACTCTTCCGACGGGGAATATTTTTCGTCATTGCGAGGGCTTTTAGGCCCGCGGCAATCCAGACGGCCTCACGGCGAGCGAAGGCGTTTCGGAAGGCCGCACCGCTGCATGGATTGTCACGGCGCTGCGCGCCTCGCAATGACAAGTGTCATCATCCGAACCGAAAACGCGCTAATTCCTTGCCGGGTGAAGGCGCGACCAGAGTGCTTCCATCGCCCGCGCCGCGCCCATCTTCAGGCGGTGGGAAACGAGCGTGCTGACTTCCGTTTCGCCGGGGTTGATTTCCACGGCGGCGACGCGGCTTTGCCGCGCCCACCATACCGGATGCGCGATGTAGGGAAATACGCTGGTGGTGCCGATGGAAAACACCAGGTCGGGGCCGTCGTCCATGACCCGCGCCAGTTGCGCCAACGCTTCCACTGGCAGCATTTCGCCGAACAACACCACGTCGGGGCGTAGCGGACGGCCACATCCGGGGCAGCCAGGCGGCAACGCAATACCGTCGTAATCGGCGTAGCCGTCGACATCGCGCCGGTAATCGCAGGCGGTGCAAAGCAGGCGATGCACGGTACCGTGGATTTCAATCAGGTTCCTGGAACCGGCCTTGCGGTGCAGGCTGTCGATGTTCTGGGTGAGCACCCAGGTTCCGGGCTTTTCGGCTTCGAGCGCGGCGATCAGCCTGTGCGCGGCACTGGGTTCGGCATCCCGGCAGTTGCGCTCGATCTGGCCGATGTAGCGCCAGGTGATTTCGGGCCGACGCGCCAGCATGCGACCGGAAAGGGCTTCTTCGATAGGGATGCCTTCCTCGGTCTGGCGGTCGTTGTAAAGCCCGCCGATGCCGCGATAGGTCGGCAGGCCGGAATCGGCGGAAATGCCCGCGCCGGTGATGAAAAGGGGACGCTCGGCACGCCTGAGCCTGTCGGCGACATCGTCCAGCACGGCATCGGGGAGGGTTTCGTTCATGGTGGCAGGCCGTTCCGGTTGCGACGGCGGTTCATTCCGCTGCTTGCCCGGTGGCGGGCGTGGAGGTGATGTCGATGTAACGCTGGCGCTCGGCATCGAAACGCTGGCGAAGGCCGTCGCGTTCTTTTATTTTTTTCTCGGTGGCCGCCCGCGCGCGCGCCAGTTCTTCGTCGGCATAAACAAGGGCGCGGGCAAGGCTGTCCGGCGGCGGTGTACCCTTCATGGTCGCCGCTTCTTCATCCAGGCGTTTGCGGCGCGCGACCAGTTCGCGCTCGTCGGCGCGCAATGCGGTAATGGCGGCATCAAGTTGCGCGACTTCGGCATCGCGGCGCGCGTCGAGATCGGCGAGCGAGCGGTATTTCGTGCGCAAGGCGTCGTCAAGCTGTTTCTGCCTGGCCGCTTCGCGGGCGGCAAGTTCCCGTCGGCGCTGTTCTTCCCGGCGTCTGGCACTTTCGGCGGGCGTCGGTTCGGCCACGGCACGGTAAACCATGACGCCATTGATTTTCTCGACCCAGGTACGGCCATAGCATTCCTTCGGCAAAGTGTCGCCGAATACGATGCGGCCATCGACTTCGCAACTGAATACCCGCGTCGTGCCGCCGCCGGTTTGCGCCATGGCTGGCGAGACCGCCGAAACGGCCAGCAAAAGAAGCAATTCAACGCGCCACATGCGTTTCATGAGTTCCATAAACATCCCGATAAGCCTGTACCGCCGCAAGGTCGGCTTCCGACGCCGCGTCGTCCGACAGGTAAGCGACGAGATCGTCGAGCGTCGCCACCGCCACGACCGGAATGCCGTAAGCCTGGCCGACTTCCTGCACCGCCGAAACGTCCCCCTGCCCGCGTTCCATGCGGTCGAGCGCAATGGCCACCCCGGCGGGTTCGGCCCCCTGGGCGCGGATGATGGCGACCGATTCGCGCACCGAGGTCCCGGCGGAAATCACATCGTCGAGAATCAGCACCCTGCCCCGAAGCGGCGCGCCGATGAGCGTGCCACCTTCGCCGTGATCCTTGGCTTCCTTGCGGTTGAAGGCGAACGGCACATTCACGCCCTCCCCGGCCAGGCGCATCGCCGTGCCCGCGACCAGCGGAATGCCCTTGTAGGCCGGGCCGAAAAGCATGTCGAACGCCAGGCCGGAATCGCGGATAGCCCTTGCATAAAAGCCGCACAGGGCATCGAACGACGCGCCATCGTCGAACAGACCGGCATTGAAGAAATAAGGCGATGTCCGCCCCGCCTTGGTGACGAAAGCGCCAAAGCGCAGCACGCCTTTCCGGCACGAAAGGGCGATGAAATCACGACCTGACGACATTTGCATTGGTATCCAGACCCTGCTCCGGCGCGCTACATTACACCAATTCCGCCTGAGCGTCCCGGTCACGGGACGTTTCGGCGCGCGGATAGTCTGTTCCGCTCATACGCACAGCAATGGCCGTCTTGTGCGCAAGCGGGAAATATTCGACATCCGCCCCACCCTGAAGGAGCATAGGTCTCTACACAGCCCGAAGTGCTGTCACCAGATGGCAGACTCGGCGACGCGGCAATTTCTCCCAGCGCGTCATTGCGAGGAGCGCAGCGACGTGGCAATCCATGCAGCGGAGCCATCACCCGAAGCGTTGGGACAAGCGGAACCGCCGTGTGGATTGCCACGGGCCTGCGGCCCTCGCAATGACGAGGGAGAAGGAAACAGGCTGTGTAGATACCTATGCTGAAGGAGATGGGGTCACGCGGTATTTGTCCCGGCATGCCATCCAGGCATCACCCCGCCTCGCCGCCCTGTGCCTCCGCTGGCGGGGAATAGCGTTCCACCTTGTCCAGCACCATCCGGTAGCCGGAAACGCCGCTGCCGGTATCGGTTCGGTCTACCCGTATCTGCCCGTACACCCATATCGCGTCCATCGAACCGACGCCCTCGATCGGCTCCCCGGCCTGGACGAGAACGACCTGATTGGCAGGCGGCGGCGGGACGTGGATGCACGCGCCGAAATACGGCACCAGCAGGAATTCCCGGAGTTTGCGCCCCTCGCCGAAATCCAGCGGCACAACGAACCCGGGGAGTTTCACACGCAGGCCGTCCATCTCCGGATTGGCGGGCGCTTCGTTCCACTTTTCCAGAAACTTCTGCATGGCTTCGATGGCTTCCGGAGAACCGTCCTCGATTTCGTCCAGATTGAAGCCTTCAAAAGCAGCCGCGGGGTTCCAGGATGCGGGGGCCAGGGATTCCCACTGGATTTCCTGCCAACCCGTTCCGGCGGGCGCTGTCGGCACGGGCTGCGGGCTGGCGGGGAGCCTGTCGCCGACTGCATAATGTCGCGCCGGGGTTTGTTCCTCTCCGGAAAGGACGAAAAAAAGCGACCCGGCACCCAGGGCCAGCAGGGCGAGAACGGCGATGCGGATTTTCATGTGGAGAGCGTCAACCCGTCCGACAGGCTGATGCGGTAGGCGCGCCATGCCGGAATGAGACTGGTCAAGAAACCGGCGGCGACGATGCTGCCCAACAGCAGGCATTCTTCCCGCCCCGGCCAGGAAAAATAAAGAACGATGCCGTAGCGCTCCGCCAGCATGGGGCCGATGCCGAGAAGCAGCAGCACCAGGCCGAGCAGCCCGGCCACGATACCGGCGAACACCAGCATCACGCCCTCGCAGGCGAGCAGAAAGAGGATGTCCAGCGGGCGCGCGCCCGCCGAGCGCAGGATGGCGAGTTCGCGCCGCCGTTCGCCGAGTCCGGCAAGGATGGCGGAGGCCAGCCCGGCCAGCCCGGTCAGGGTGACGAGGGCGGAAATGAGCAGCAGCGCGCGTTCTCCGGTATCGAGCATGCGCCAAAGTTGATCCATGGCGACGCCGGGCATGACACCCATCAGGGCTTCTTCTTTCCATCCGCCGATCTCGCGTTGCAGAGCAAAAACGCGGCTGCGGCTCTTGAGGCCGACGAGCAGCGCGGTGATGCTCTTTGGCGTGAGATCGAATTTCCTGACCTGATCCGCGCGCACCCGGAAGCCGGGAACCGGCGCGCCGCCCTGCCAGTCCAGGTGAATCGCCTCCATCGCGGCAAGGCTGATGTAAAGCGCGCGATCCACGGGCGTCCCCGTGGGCGCGAGCACGCCGGAGACGACGAACGGTTTGTCGGCATGTTCCGCCAGCAGGGTTTCGCTGTTGCCGTGGCTCAGCACGAGCGGGCTGCCGGGACGGTAGCCGAGTTTCCTGGCGACTTCCGCACCGACCACGACATCGAAAAGCGCATCGAACGCGCGCCCCGCCGTGAATTCGATGCGCCTGTCCGCGCGAAAACGGTAGCGCCCGAAGAAATCCGGGCTTGTTGCCACCACGGGATACCCCTTGTGCGAATCGCCGAGCGAGAGCGGAATCGTCCAGGCGACGTCGCGGTGTGCGGCAATGCGCTGCGCGCTCTCCCATCCCATGTTGTTCGTCGCGCCACCCAGGTGGAAAACCGCGTAAAGCATGAGCTGGATGCTGCCGCCGCGCGCCCCGGCCACCAGGTCGACGCCCGAGACGGCCTGTACGAAGTTTTCCCGAATCTGCCCGCGTATCCGCTCGATGCCAAGCAGGAGAAGCGTGGAAAGCGCGATGCACAGCACGACCAGCGCCAGGGTGCCGCGCCGGTTCCAGGCGCTTTTGCGCGCGAGGCTCGCCAGATACCAAAACCGTCTCATGGCGTTTCTTCCCGTGGCGCGGCGTTCAGATCGTCCAGGCGCAAGGCCGTGGGAAAGGCCCCGGCCAGCGCGGCGTCATGGCTGACGAACAGCAGGCTCGCCCCGGCCAGCGCGCATTCGCCCAGGAGCAGCTTCAGGAAGACATCGCGGCTGTCCGCGTCCAGCGCGGAACTCGGTTCGTCCGCGATCAGGAGCGGCGGCGCGCCGATCAGCGCGCGCGCCGCCGCCACACGCTGTTGCTGACCGACCGACAAGCGCCTGACGGGCCGCTGCCAGAGCGCGGGAGCCAGATCCAGCCGCGCCAGCAAATGCGCGGCGGCCTCCTGCAAAGTATCCGCCCGTTGTAGCGCCCTCGCCCGCCGCCGGGGCGAAAGGTGGCAGGGAATCAGCACGTTCTCGATCATGGAAAGATAAGGCACCAGATTGAACTGCTGGAAAATAAACCCGATCTCCGCCCCGCGAAACCTGTCCCGCGCGGGGGCACCCAGGGTGTGGAGCGCCGTGCCACCGACGGTGACGCTGCCGCGCTCGGGCAGCAGGATACCGGCGATCAGCCCGAGCAAGGTGCTCTTGCCGCCGCCGCTCGGCCCGGAGAGGAATACCCGCTCGCCCGGACGTATCAGCAGTTCCGCAATATCCAGCACCGGGCGCGCCTGCCCCGGCCAGGAAAAGCGGATGTCGCGCAAAGCGACGGCGAAATCGGCGGAAGATGATGTGATAGACATGACCCGGAAGCAGTCCCCAAGCGGCGGCACTCTACAGGAAACCTTCCACCGCCGGATTTCAGGCAAAAGAGTTTCGGGCAAAACGCCACCCGCCACAAGCATCAGACCCGTCCGGTACGGAGCCGGATCATATTGGATCACGAGAGCACACGCCGCCCGTTCGCGGTTCTATACTCGCGCTTTCGTTTTCCCGACCGGAGTGGGTCATGTCCAAAACCGCTGCACCCAAAAAGCGTTCAAAAAAAGCCGACGCCGCTAAAACCCGCTCCAAAAAAACCGATGCCGCCCCCGACACCGCCGCGCCCCCTCTCGCCTTCGACACGCTCTGCATCCAGGGCGGTTACGACCCCAAGGTGAGCGAGCCGCGCGTCCTGCCGATCGTCCAGAGCACGACCTACAAATACGACGACATCGACCATGTGAACCGGATCATGACCTTGCAGGCGTTCGGCCACAAATACAGCCGGACGAGCAATCCGACCGTCGCCGGGTTCGAGGC
>JAISNX010000122.1 GCA_031276015.1 Azoarcus sp. | reverse complement strand
ACCTCGGCAACCCATTTGATGCTTTCAACGATCTGCCGCCGCTGCTCGTAATTCATGTAGGGGATGCGCTTATAGCTGGCAACGGCGGCATCCGTCAGAAGACCCACGGTGACACGTCCGAGGCGGGCAGCCTCCTTCAAGACATTGAGATGCCCTGGGTGCACCAGGTCGGCGCTCATGCCGACATAAACTTTTTTCATCGGTTTCCTGTCCTTTCAGGATTTATTTCCCGGGTTTCCAGCGGCAAGTCTGCGATCCCCGCCAGAAAATAATCCTTGCGGGTGGCGGTTTTCTCCACGGCCCGGCACGCCGCTACTATGTTGCCGTCGTGCTGGCGCTCTCCAGCACGTGCGCGACCCATTGATCGAGGCTCTGCCCTGCCGCCTGCGCCGCCACAAGCGCCGCGGCATGCACTTCCGGCGGAACGCGCAACATCATGCGCCCGCTCGCGGGTTTGTCCGGCGATAAGCCGTTGGTGGCGCAAAGCGCCAGATAGTCATCGACGGAGACTTTGAATTCGCGGCGCAAATCCTCGACGGTTTCCGCATGAAAACTGATCGTGTCACGCAAACCCAGGACACGCCCGATGAAAATACCGTCCCTGTCATCGTATTCGACGCGGGCCGTATAGCCCCTGTAGGTCATGCTGTTCACGGCATCACTCCCTGTTTTCTGAAGTTGCCAGTCTTGTAGCGCGGCGAGTAGATGGCGTTCCATGGATTCCACGTTTTACGGACGTAAAAAGGCGTTTTCCTCACATTTTACGGACGAAAAATGTGCGCGGCCAGCACTCCATGTTATGCCACGCCCATGTTCGCGCGCAATTCTTCCCTGTCCAGGAAGGGATACAGGTCTTCCAGTGGACTGGTTTCCGGCTGTCCCTGTGCGTTCAGGCGGGTCATGACGCGGGGAATGCGTTCTTCATCCGGTTGCGCAAGCAGTTCGCAGAGGACGGGGCCTTCGGCATCCAGAATATCGGCCAAGGCATTCTCCAGGCCAGCGTGCTGTCCGATGCGGGCACAGGGCACGCCATAGGCATCGGCCAGCCGGGAAAGTTCCGGAAGCCTCAGGCCGCTGCTTTCGTCCGCGCCGATCAGGCGTCCGAAACTCGCGGTTTGCGAGGCGCGGATGGAGGCATAGCCCCGGTTGTTGACCACGAAGCATTTGACGGGCAGATGCTCGCGGGCCAGCGTGGCAAGCTCCTGCGCGTTCATCTGGAAACCACCGTCGCCCTCGATGCAGATCGTGCGTTTTTTGCCGGAGGCGAGGCACGCGCCAATGGCGGCGGGCAGGCCGAAACCCATTGATCCCGTGCCGCGATTGTGGAAACAGCGTTGTCCGGCCTTGAGACGCAGGTTCAACAGGAAAAGCTCGCTCGCGGAGCCGGAACTTCCCGGTGCGATCAGATCGTCGCCGTTCAGGAGGCCGGAGAGGCGATCCGTGAAGTAATACATGCTGATACCTTGCCGGTCGTCCGCATGTTCGGGACGCAGGAGCGGATAGCGCGCCTTCCAGTCGGCGATGCGGGCAAGCCAGTCGCCGTAATCGGGGAGCATCGTCTGCGCCAGGGCTTCGTTCAGGGCGTGGATGAACGCGCCTGCGTCGGCGAGCACTGGCAAGACGATGGGCATCTTCAGTTTGGCGATTTCGGCGGGGTCGATGTCCACCACGATTTTTCGCGCATGGGGCGCGAAGCGCGCGTGCTGGTAAGCAGTCATTGCCATGTCGAGGCGTGCGCCAAGGACGAGGAGGCAATCCGCATTTTGCAGGGTGAAATTGGCATGGCGCGGCGCGATGGAACCGGGCCGCCCGGCGTGGAGGGGATGTGCATCCGCGATCAGATCCATCCCCAGCCAGGTGGGCAACACGGGAATTCGGGCAGTTTCATACAGCTGCCGGAATGCCCGCGCTGCGCCCGCCATGCGGATGCCCGCGCCCGCGATGAAGGCAGGGCGGCGGGCAGCCCGCAAGTGTTCCAGCGTTTGCAGGGCGGCGGGTTTCAAATCCTGCGCCGCGGGCTTGTCATGGTGCGCCCGCGGCAAGGCGTCGGGGTCGATTTCCGCCGCCTGTACGTCGAGCGGCACGTCGAGCCATACCGGGCCGCGGCGGCCCGTCAGGGCGGCATGCTCCAGCCGGTCGAAAGTTTCCGCGACCCTGGCCGGATCGGTGAGCGTGACGGCAGCCTTGGTGATGGAAGAAACAATGGCGACGATGTCGGCTTCCTGGACGCCCAGCATCCGGAGGTTCGCGTCCGTTTTGAGATCGGCGCGTTTGACCTGGCCGGAGAGGAAGAACACCGGCGTGGAGTCCAGCCATGCGCCCAGTACCGCCGTGACCGCGTTGGTCGCGCCGGGGCCGCTGGTGGTGAGGCAGGCGGCAGGCCCGGTGCGGTATTTCCCCGCCGCTTCCGCCGCAATCCCCGCCGCCTGCTCGGTCAGGCAAAGCACCGGCGTCAGGCCGGGATGTCGCCCCAGTGCGTCATTGAGATGCATGGCTCCGCCGCCCGGCAGGAAGAACACTTGCCGGATGCCCAGCCGGGCCAGGCGATGCATGAGGTAATCGGCAACGCGCATGCTTTTCAGCTCTTGTCCGGGTAGGCGTACAGCACGAGGTCAAGCAGGGGAGCGTGCTGGCGTATGTAAAAACGGTAGCCGGGATCCCATTCCTGAATCAGGAAAGGAATGCGCCATGGATGCTCAGGACGATGATAGAGGCAAATTGCCAGATGCGGCCGATGGCGCACGATCATGTTTTTTGCGCCCATGAGCGCCTCCGGCTCCGCGCCCTCGATGTCCATCTTGATGAGATTGGGGCGAAAATCGGGCAGGACTTCATCCAGGGAAACGCATTGCACGGATATGCTCCCCCCTTTCCCCTCCCCTGCAATATGGGAACCCATGCTGCCATTCGCATCGAAGCGCAGCACTTGAGTCTTGTCTCCCAGTGCGCACGGAAAGCGGATAAGGTTTTCGCAGGAGGCGGTATTCAGAACGAGATGCCGGAAATTTTCCGGATCGGGTTCAAAGGCGGCAATGGCCTCAAAACGATGGCCGTGCTGGCGGAAATCGATGATCGTATCGCCATTGAACGCGCCACCGTCGACGAAACGCAGGGGTTGCGGCCAGGCGGGCAAACTGGCGGGGCGGTATTGATCGGCGGGGGAATAGTCCTGCACGGGTTCTTCCCGGCAATTGGCGCGTATATATGCCATGAGGCACTGACGGCTTTCTTCATCGGCGAGGAGCGCATCCAGGCGGGCGAGTTCCGGCAGGAATTGCTCATAATATTGTCTGAAGTTTTCGACGTGGCGCGGCAGTGTATTCGAGATTATGGCCCAGCACATCTTACGGGGATGATGAACACATTGCGCAAAACCCTGCGCGGCAATCTGTTGGCGTAGTTCCGGTATTTGTGGCAGGAAAGCCGGGTTTGCGATGGCGATGAATACCTCGTAATGCGAGGGATCGTTCCGGGAGAGCCATTCCGGAAGCGTCGAGACGGGAATCCCGGCAATATATTGCCCAGGTCGTGCCTTGGCGTCCAGAAATCCGGCAATTACCACGCCGCGCGCTTTCAGGTGCTCAACCATGCCTCTTCCGGCGCATCCGGCACCATAAATCAATACGGGATGGGCAGGCTGGTATGCAGAGGGTGGGGGAGGGCAATCCCGCAAAAGAGCGGCGAATTTATCGGCCATGTCCATTTCCGACTTTCCTTTTCATGTGTTTGGGGTTCGGGTTGTGCGCCGCATTTTCGAGCGCCATCAAAAACGCCAGGGCATGCCAGAACCCCGCCCCATGATCCTTGTGGCCCTGCCAGATTTCCGGGATGAAGCCGATTTTCGGGCAGGCGCGGATTTGCGACCAGGTTTGCTGCCAGTCAATATCGCCCGCCCCCATCAATACGCCTTCCCCGTTATTGCCCTTGGCGTCGGCAATATGCAGGTGCGCGGTATAAGGCAGCAGGGTTTCGAGGGCCGTCTGGAAATCCAGGCCAAAGTGGTAGCAGGTCATGGAAAGGTGGGAGAGATCGAGGCAGAGCCGCAAATGGTGCTCGCGCGCTTCCCTGGCCAGGTCTTCCGGCATCATGAAGATGTTCTGGTGGCGCTGTCCGCCGAAATGCCAGGGAAAGGGGGGCATATTCTGCGGAACCAGTTCCGCGCGCCCGAAATGGATTTCGGCGCGGGCGGCATGAAAACGCCGGTAGCGTTCCGCGCGGCCCGACGGGGGAAGCGGCGCATCGGCGGAAAAGCCGCCGACGTTGGCAACGATCAATATCTCCCGTGCTTCGGGGAAAAACCCTGCAATGATCCGGGTGGCGTCCGCCACCCGTTGCAAATTGGCGATGGAACGTTGCCGGTAGGCCAGATCGTCCGCGGCCAGGTCCAGAAGCTCGCTGTTCTCGAAAAGTTCCGGAGCGTGGACGACCAGGCGCGTGGCGGGCGTGGTGTCGAGATACGGGCGCGGATCGAGGGCGAGGTCACGGTAGGAGAGATGGAATTCAAACAGGTCGGGCACGATCCGCCGCCGGTAATCCAGAAAGTCGTGGTAGCGCACCGGCACGCCCCATCGGACGGGGAATGCAAAGCGTCGCTGTGCCATCGGGTTTTCCGCGTTTTCCGCCAGGTCGCTCCCGAAAAGGAAATCTCCCGCCCGGAGCGCGCGACGGGCCGTTTTGCCGAGGAGTTCCGGCAGGCGATAGGGTGGCAATCCCTGGCCGGGGCTTTGGATGGCCAGCAGGTCGGGGGAAAACACCTCGCCTTTGGCGATGTCGCGCGCGGCCACGACGCTTTTCCCCAGGTTTTCCCGGTTCAGGCGTTCGCCCTGGCTCACCTTGCGTCCGCCGCCTTCATTGGCCCGCCAGGGCAAGGCGCGTTCGAGTTGGCGGATGCCCTCCGCAAGCGTCCGGAATTCGCCGGGTTCCAGGCTGGCCAGGTGATCCGGGCCTTCCATGCCGCGGTCGAGCGTGATGTGCCGTTCGATGATTTTCGCGCCCAGCGCCACGGCACCGAGGCTGATGGCAATGCCCCGCTCGTGCCCCGAATAGCCGACGATGGGATGCAATTCCTTCAGGCGCAGCAGGTAACGCAACTGGATGTCGTCCTCCGGCGCGGGATAGGTGCTGTTGCAGTGCAGGAGCGCAAAGGGCACACGCAGGGATTGCAGGAGTTCGAGCGCCTGGATGATTTCGCGCTCGAAGGACATGCCCGTGGAGAGAATCAGCGGTTTCCCGAGGGCCGCCGCCTTGCGGATCAGCGCGGGGTTCGTCAAATCCGCCGAGGCGATCTTGACTGCGGGCGGCGCAAGGGAAGCGAGCAGGTCTACGCTGGGTTCATCCCAGGGCGTGGCGAGATAGATCAGGTTCTTTTCCGCCACATAGGCGCGGATTTCGCGGTGTTCTTCCGCGCTCAATTCCGTTCTGGTGAGCAAATCCTGAAGGTATTCCACGCCAAGGTCTTCGCTTTCCCCTTTTGCACGCGGGCGGTAGAGCGCGCAACGGTTCCGGATCTGGAATTTCACGCAGTCCGCGCCCGCCTCACAGGCTGCGTCCACCAGACGGCGGGCGAATTCCATCGAGCCATTATGGTTGTTGCCGATTTCGGCGATGAGGAAGACACGATCTCCGCCAAGCGGAAAATGGTCGATGGAAAAACTTTTTCTCGTGGAAAAAGGGATCAGGAAATCTTGTCGCATCATGAAACCATGTCCCGGTATCCGAGCCGAAAGGCAATTGTTGTATAGTCCGGTGCCCTGGCAATGTGAATCATGTCACTGCCACCATCCACTCCATGGTGCGCAAAATGGCATCGTCGATGCCGATCCTGACCTCCAGCCCCAGTTCTTCCCGCGCCCGGCGAATGTCGGGGACGTAGCGCGGCGGCGGGGCGGGATGGGGCGGGTCGCG
>JAISNX010000074.1 GCA_031276015.1 Azoarcus sp. | reverse complement strand
CATTGCGAGGAGCGCAGCGACGTGGCAATCCATGCAGCGGAGCCATCACCCGAAGCGTTGGGGCAAAGCGGAACCGCCGTGTGGATTGCCACGGGCCTGCGGCCCTCGCAATGACGAGGTGGGGGGATGGTTGCAGGGTTGCGGGCTTTGCGATGGCGGTTCATGTCGTCATTGCGAGGCGCGCAGCGACGTGGCAATCCATGCAGCGGAGCCATCACCCGAAACGTTGGAGCAGGCGGAACCGCCGTGTGGATTGCCACGGGCCTGCGGCCCAATGACGAGGTGGGGGGACGGCTGCGGGGTTGCGGGCTTTGCGATGGCAGTTCATGTCGTCATTGCGAGGCGCAAAGCGACGTGGCAATCCATACGGCACCTGGATTGCCGTGCTTCGCTCGCAATGGCAATAAACTTGACAGCGTTCCCTGGGATCTTATTCGACCGGCGGCTCGGTAAACTGCGCGCCCGCCTGGTTGGCCAGCCAGGCCACGCCTCGCCGGGCCTCGGTATCGGTCAGGTCGTTCGCCCCGCCCCTGGGGGCCATGGCTCCCTTGCCGTTGATGACCGATTGCACGAGCGCGTCGTGGCCCGTGGCGATGCGCGGTGCCCACGCCGCGGCATCTCCCGTCTTGGGCGCGTCGGCCACGCCGGTGGCGTGACATGTCGCGCAGATACTCTTGTAGATTTCCTCGCCCGTGCGATTGCCGGAGGAAACCGCGCCGGACGCGCCGCCGGAAGCATTGTCGGACGCGCTCTGGAACTCGAAACGCGCCACGGGCCTGGTGAGCGCGTCGGATTCGGCGGCTTTTTCGGGATCGATCGTTTCCTGCCCACAGCCGACAAGCAGCACGATGGGCATGATCGAAACGAGAACAGAAAGTGGACGAAACAGCAACATACCGGAACCTTCATGACATAAAAAAGAAACAAAAACCGCGCCGGACGGACTGCCTGGAGACGACGCGATTCCGGAAAAGTAGCCAAATCTCGTGGGCGCGACATTCTAGCATCGGATAGGTTCGTATAGAATTCGCTTTTTTTCGCCGCAACCCGTTCGATATGATGGAGAATACTGGCACCGTTCGCCTGCCGTCGCCATGCGGCTACGATCCGCCGGATGGTGGTTCCCGGCCCGCCCCGAGTGAAAACATCTATCAATAATGCCGCGCCCCACAAGAAAATTGCCGCATTACCTGCTGTCGGCCCTGTTGGGGCTGGCAATTCTTGCATTCACAGACAATGCGCAGACCGCCGCCGTCCCCACGCGCGCCTCGAAGGTGGCGACAGTGGTATGGGGTATCATCAGCTACACGCGCTGGACCGACGAGCAAAAATCCTTGCGAATATGCCTTCCAGAAGACAGCGCCTATACGGCGGCGATTCGAGAGTCCGCCAGGATCGTCAACCCCGGGCGACAGGTCGTCGTCCGCGCCATGCCGCTCGATGCCGCGAACGCGTGCGACGTTGTTTACTTCCACGACATACCCAGCGAAGAAACGGGTCATCTGTTGAAAACATTCATCGGCACGTCGGTATTGACCATCGGCGAAGGCCGGGCGTTCTGCACCGCGGGCGGCATGTTCTGCCTGCTTGCCGACGGCGGTGACGAGGCCAGGAGCGACGGCACGAAATTCGCCGTCAATCTGGACGCTATTTCGCGCAGCAGCTTGCGGATCGGTCCGCGAGTCCTGAGGCTGTCAAAACACGGACGGGAGCGATAAAAGTGCAAGCTGCCCGCAAGACCCTGTTTGGTGTTCTTCGCCGCGTCATTTTCTGGCCCGTGGCGCTGGCATTGGTCGTCAGCACCATCGTGTTCGCCACGGTGTCTTTCCATGCCCTGCACACCAAGCATGAAAGCAGCATGACGCTCATCGCCCGCACGATTGCCTATTCGACCGAAGCCGCGTTCGTGTTCGGCGACAAAGAGACGGCACTCGAAATCCTGAACGAGATCATCCTCCGCGAACATCTGTGCGACATCACTATCCGCGCCGCCGACGACAGCCTGTTCGCCCATGTCGGCAATGCGTGCAACGGCACCCTCAACCGCGTGGCGGACGCCATTGCCCGGATCGCATTCTTCGACGACACGACGAGCACCGACATCATCCGCAACCAGCAACGCCTGGGCAGCGTCGAAATCAAAGGTGATGGTTCCGAATTCGCCACTTTCCTGCGCCAGAAACTGGTCGTGTTCGTCGCCTGCCTGATCCTGGCGCTATTGGCGGCCCGCGTACCGGCGCGCTGGATGGAGCAACGCTTCGCCGCCGAACTGGCCGCGCTCTCCAGCATGGCGCGCGCGGCGCGGCTCGAAGGCAACTTCACCCGCCGCCTGCCGTCGTTCGAGATCGCCGAATTCAACAGCCTCGGACAAGATTTCAACGCCCTGTTCGGCGAAATCCAGACTCGCAATGCCGAACTCAAATTGCGGCAATCGCAACTGGAAATCGTCAACAACACGCTGTCTCGCATGGCCATGCGCGACACCCTCACCGGGCTTGCCAACCGGAGCTGCTTCAGCGAGCAACTGGAAAAGACCATCGAAAAAGCGCGCGCGACCAACGCCAAGGTCGGCATCCTGTACATCGACAACGACCACTTCAAGGAAGTCAACGACAACTACGGCCACGCGGCGGGGGACGCGCTGCTGGTCAACATCGGTCATCGCCTCAGCGGTGCCGTGCGCGAAAGCGACCTCGTGGCCCGGCTCGGTGGAGACGAATTCGCCATACTCCTCGCGCCGGTCAGCAGCGAGGACGACCTCCAGCACGTGGCGAACAAAGTCCTTGCCGCGACGGCGCGCAAACTGCGCCTGGTGGAAAAAGTAGACATCGAACTGGGTGTGAGCATCGGCATGGCGCTTTTCCCGGATCAGGCAAACGACCCGTCCGCGCTCCTTCGCGCGGCGGATCATGCCATGTACCGTGCCAAACGCCTCGGCCGGGGCCGCGCCTGCCTGTACGATCCCTCCGTGGATGTATCGCTGGAGGAAACATGACGACCACCCTTTTCCCCTTCTTCTTCCCCGCCGCCGTGTACCGCCGCCTGACGGCGATGCTGTGCCGGAGCCTGCTGCTGGGACTGCTCTTTACCGGCTGCCAGTCGCCTCACTGGTATCTGACCCAGGAACAGATCGAAATATTGCGCGGGGCCGGTTTCCACGAAGAAGGCGACACCTGGGGCATCAACCTCGACGGTCGCATCCTTTTCGGCAACAACGAAGCGGTGCTCTCCGAAAAGAACCGCGAGACCATCGCCCGCGTCGTGAAAACGCTGAAAGAAATCGGCATCGAACACCTCGTCGTCGAAGGGCACGCCGACAGTACCGGCGACAAACGTTACAACCAGGATTTGTCCCTGCGCCGGGCCAAGGCGGTCGCGCGCGAAGTGGCCCGCAACGGGCTGCCCTACCGCAACATCTCCATCAAGGGTTACGGCACGAGCCAGCCGATATACGACAACGCCACCCGGCAAGGCCGCGCCCAGAATCGTCGCGTCGTCCTCATCGTGCCGACGGAGTGAGCACGAAACCGCCGATCCCGCTCCACCGGCGACGCGCCCGGCACACGTCGGACGCCCGAACGCCCGGATGAAACGCCGTTTCGCCTCCCCATGTTCTCGGTCATTTTCTCCAACCGCTGCGAAAACCTGCTCGACGCCCTGCTCGCGCGCCTGAGCGGCGAGCGGCACGATCCGTTCGCGCGAAGCCAGCTCATCGTACCGGGCAGCGCCTTGCGCCGCCGCATCGAACTCGCCATGGCGGATCGCATCGGCATCTGCACCGGCATCGACTTCGACACCCTGCTGCCATGGCTATGGCGGCAGATCGGCCACATCGTCGACGCCCCGCAAGCCTCGCCCTACACCACGCCCGCGCTGACCTGGCGCTGCCTGGCCGCGCTCGACGAACCCTGGACGAAGCAACACGAACGGCTGGCGCGCTACCTGGACGACGCGGACGCGCGCAAACGCTTCGATCTGGCCGGACGGCTGGCCCACATCTTCGGGCATTACCTCAGCTACCGTCCCGCCTGGCTCGAACACTGGGCCAAGGGAAAAACCCTGTTCACCGACACTAGCGCAACAGCCGACAACCGCGCCGACGAAGCCTGGCAAGCCGAACTATGGCGGCGAATCCACGACGGCAACGAACCGCCCCCCCTGCCGTTCATGCAATGCCTGCGCCGCGCCGCCCAAATGGACGACGCCCGGCTCGCCACCGTCGGCCTGCCCGCATCGGTTCACCTCTTCGCCCTCCCGTCCCTGGCACCGCTCTACCTGGCAACACTGCGCACCCTGGCGCGCGTCATGGACGTGCGCCTCTACCTCCTCAACCCCTGCCGCGAATACTGGTTCGACATCGTCGACACCCGCCGCCTGTCATGGCTGGCGCGACGGCAACGCGACCTCTTCCTCGACAGCGGCAACAAACTGCTCGCGGCATGGGGCAAACAAACCCAAACCCACATCGAATCCCTCTACGAAGGCGAACACCCGGTGCTGGAAGAAACCGCCTTCGCGCCCCATCCGGCCCGCCACCTGCTGGCGCAACTCCAGAACGCCATCCTCGATCTGCGCGAACCCGAAGCGGGGAGCCTTCGCCTCGACGACAACGACCGCAGCATCGAAGTACACCTGTGCCACTCGCGCACACGCGAACTGGAAGTCCTGCACGACCGCCTGCTCGGCCTTTTCAAAGGGCCGAAACCGCCCCGCCCCGACGAAATCGCCGTCCTCACGCCCGACCTTGCCGCCTGCGCGCCGCACATCGAAGCGGTCTTCGGCGCGGCCCCTGCCGAGCGCCACATCCCGTGGCGCATCACCGGCCTGAGCACCGCCAAGGAAAACCCGGCGGCGCAGGCGCTCGACTGGCTCCTGGCCTTGGCCGCCGGGCGCGCGCCCGCCAGCCGGGTTTTCGACCTCCTGCAACACCCGCTGGTCGCCGCGCACTTCGGCCTCGACGAAACCGGACTCGGCCAAATCCGCGCCTGGATGGACGGCTCGGGCATCCGATGGGGGCTGGACGCCGCACAAGCCCGCGCCATCGGTGCCAGCGGCGAACACACCCTGGAAACCGGACTCGACCGCCTGTACCTCTCCTGGGCCGCGGGAAATGCCGCCGGGCGGACACCCTTCGCCGGACACATCGGCGCGACCCATGCCCCGCAAGGCAGTGCCAGCCTGATGCTCGGCACATTCTGGCGCTACGCCCGCACCCTGGGCCGCCTGCGCGCCGGGCTGCTGCAAGCGCGCGATGCCGAAGGCTGGCGCGCAATCCTCCTGGACGCGCTGGCCAACCTGACAGGCGAAACCGCCGAACATGCCGAAGAAATACGCAGCGTGCGCGACGCCATCAACGCACTTGCCGACGACATCGCAGCCGGTTTCGGCACCGCCTCCGGCACACTCCCGCTCGACGTCATCCGCCCCGCCCTTGCCGCCCGCCTCGACGAAAGCGCGCGCGGCGGCGTCCCCGGCGGCGCGGTAACATTCTCCGCCCTGCCCACCCTGCGCGGCCTGCCCTACCGCGTCATCTGCGTCATCGGCCTCGACTACGACGCCTTCCCCAGTCACGCCCGCGCCGACGAATTCGACCTCATGGCCGCCCGCCCGCAAAAAGGCGACCGCCAGCGCCACACCGACGAACGCAACCTCTTTCTCGACATCGTGCTTGCGGCGCGCGACATCCTGCACCTGTCCTGCGTGGGCCGCAGCATCCGGGACAACGCCGAACTACCGCCCTCGGTACTCCTCGACGAACTGCTCGACACCCTCGCCGCCGCCTGTGCCGAAAACCCGGAACAACCCGCCTCGCTCGCCAGCGCGCGCGCGAGGCTGACCGTCCAGCACCCACTACAAGCCTTCTCCCCCGCCTACTTCATCGCGGACAAAAAAGACAAACGCCTGGAAAACTTCCGCGGCGAATACGCCGACGCGCTCACCCGCCGCCTGCGCCGGGAACCGGCCCGCGCCGCGACAGCGACCGACGGCGAAAACGAATCGGGCGCGAAAAACGACGAAATCCCCTTCTTCAGCGCCCCGCTTCCGCCGCCGCCCGAAGATTGGCAGCGCGTCGACCTCCTCCAGTTCAAACGCTTCTTCAACAACCCTGGCCGCTTCCTGCTCCGCGAACGGCTCGGCCTCGACCTCCCCTGGGACGGCGACGAAACACTCCCCGACGTCGAACCCTTCATCCCCGGCAAACCGGCCCGCACCGCGCTTGCCGAACGCCTGCTGCCCATCCTCCTTGCCGAAGAAAACCCCCTCGGCGCGGACAAGGAAACCGGCGACAACACCCTTCTCGCCCTTGCCCGCGCCGGAGGCGAATACCCGGCGGGCAGCCTGGGCGAAATCGCCCTGCGCCGCGAACTGACCGCCCTGCGCGAATTCGCCGCCCGCATCGACACCGCCCGAACACAAACCCGCCTGCCCGCGCACACCCTCAAACTCGACTTCAGCCTCGACGGCGAAACCTGGACGCTGCAAGCCGCCTTCGGCACCTTGCACGCAGGCGGGCACATCCTCCACCGCTACGACGAAGCCCGTGCGCGCGACTACCTCTACGCCTGGCTTGACCACCTCGTCCTCTGTGCTGCCCCGCCGCCCGGCATGAACTGCCGAACCCTCGGCCTGACGCGCGACACCGGCTTCGCCCTGCGCCCGCTGACGCCCGCCGACGCCCGCGCCCGTCTCGAAGAACTCCTGAAGCTCTACCGCGAAGGACTGCGCCGCCCGCTGCGCTTCTTCCCCAAATCCGCCTGGGAATACACATCCCACGCCGACGAAATCAAGGGGCTGGCCGAAGCGGACAAAAAATGGCGGGACGGCGACTATCCCGAAAAAAACGACGCCGCCTGGCATCTGGCCCTGCGCGGCGCGGACGACACGCTCGACAATTGCTTCCGACGCAACGCCGCGACGGTATTCGGCACCTTGCGTGAACATCTCGACTAAGCGTACCTGCGATAATGTACCTACCGAGCCAACCCTCCTCCTGGCGCGACACACCTGAAACAGGTGCCCAATAAAAAGGAACCCCTCGATATGATGATCGTATTCACCATCATAATCACCGCGATCGTTATCCTGCTGCTCGTCAGGAGCAAACAACTGCAAGACCGGCGCAGGGCGCGGGAAGCCGCCTGGTTCGCGGCGGCCCGCAAGCAACAGGAAAAAGCCGGAACCACCCTCGGTGGCCCGGGAAACGCGCCCGGCACCTTCCGTGTCCGGCCCGGCTGGCTCTCTGCCGAAGCCGTCCGCCTCCACGAAGCGTTGACGGCGGCATTCCCCAGGATGCTCGTATTCAGCCACGTCAGCGTCGCGCGCATCCTTTACCTGAAAGGCGAAAGCGACTGGGAAAACCAGAGCGAAACCGCCCGCCAATCCGTCGACTTCCTGATCTGTAAAAAAAGCGACACCGCCATCCTGCCCACCGTCGTCATTGAACTGGACGACCCCGCGAGCGCCAAGAAAGACCTGCGTGGCATAGGCGTACAAAAACGTCAGGCTTTCAAGGAAGCGGGCATTCCCCTGCTGCTCTATGCCGCCAACAACCTTCCCGACGTAGAAACCCTGCGGCGCGACGTGGCAAATGCCGTCGTCGCCCGCAACCGCACGGTAAAAAGAACCGGCCCGGCGTGAGGAGGATTCCGCCTCAACACCCCCGGCGAAAATAAAGCCTGCGCCGCCGCTGCGGATAAAACCGTGGTGGCGGCGCTACGGGTGTTCAGCTTGCCTGCCACCATTTCATCGGCGAGCGGTGGGGTGGAAGTAAAAATTTTCCATTCGATCTCGTATTTGCCGTCCTTGCATTTACCGTCGCAGGGCAAATATTTTTCCAGCAAACGCAATTCAGCGGTTTCCGAAAGGCCCGGGCCGGGTTGCCCTTGGTCTATATCCGCCTGAGTGGTTGTGTATTGGCGATATAGAGCGACACCAGCAAAGCCAGTAGCGCCAGCGAATATACCAGCGTCGCTGTTGGGTTCGAGTGATCCACGATAATCAGTCGGACGATGGCGGTGATGCCGATATAAATGAAATAGCGCAAGGGAAAGTGGAACCGGGATTCAAAATACTTCCCGATAAGCGCAATGAACTCGAAATACAAAAACCAGATAATGATGGCCTCGATCATCTCGTAACTGTTGTGTCCGGCCTGTTTGCTCAGCAGGATTTCGACGAGCACCCAGGTTTCCCGTACCAGAAATCCCAGCAAGATGACGGCCAGGGCGAGAAGCATGAATGAAATAATCCGTTTAACATATTTCGCCAACGCCTTCGGGCCGGTTTTTCTTTTTTTGGCTCCTGCACTTGCGCACGTGCCTGTCATTGTTTCTGTCAACATACCCTATCTTTTTCGTCGTTGAAACAGCGTAACGATAAGGGCGAAATGTGTCATGTCAATGACTCTGGTGCCGTTCAGGATCATCCAGGGAAACGCCAAATAAGCGTCATTGCGAAATGGCATGGATCGAATGATGGCGACCAATACTCGCAACCATGAGACAAATAGCTCACGACAATGGTGACCAATAGCTCACAACAGTGGCAAGCAGCAGGACTATTGCCCAGTAGGTTCCGTAGGTTATCATGTCGGGACTATTCCCCTTGCAGTGAGACAATTACATGATTTTTGTGACTGGCGGCGCGGGTTTCATCGGCGGCAATTTCATCCTTGATTGGCTGGCGGAAAGCGACGAGCCTGTACTCAATCTCGATGCGCTCACCTACGCGGGCAACCTGGAGACGCTGGCGACGGTGGAGGACGATCCGCGCTATGTGTTCGTGCGGGGCGATATTTGCGAGCGCGAGCTGCTCGGCGGGCTTCTCGGCAAGTATCGGCCCAGGGCCATCGTACACTTCGCCGCCGAAAGCCATGTCGACCGCTCGATCCATGGGCCGGGCGATTTCGTCCGCACCAATGTCGAAGGCACTTTTACCTTGCTCGAAGCGGCGCGCGCCTATTGGAGCACGCTCGCCGAGCCGGAGCGCTCGGCGTTCCGTTTCCACCATGTGAGCACGGACGAGGTCTACGGCTCGCTGCAAGCGGAGGATGCGCCGTTTACCGAGACGAATCCCTTCCTGCCCAACAGCCCGTATGCCGCAAGCAAGGCCGCGTCCGATCATCTTGTGCGGGCGTGGTTCCACACTTACGGTCTGCCGGTGCTGACCACGAACTGCTCGAACAATTACGGCCCTTTCCAGTTCCTGGAAAAGCTGATTCCGCTCACCATCGTCAACGCGCTCGCCGGAAAGGCACTGCCGATATATGGCGATGGGCTGAACGTGCGGGACTGGCTCTATGTCGGCGATCATTGCAGTGCCATCCGCGCCGTGCTCGCGCGGGGTCGTCCCGGCGAAACCTACAATGTCGGCGGTGGCTGCGAGAAGCCCAACATCGAGATCGTGCGCGCGATCTGTGGCCTGCTCGACCAGTTATGGCCCGATGATGGCGGCCATTATGAGCGTCTGATCTCTTTTGTCGCCGATCGCCCCGGCCACGACCGTCGCTACGCAATCGACGCGGGCAAGATCGAGCGGGAACTCGGCTGGCGGCCTGTGGAGAGCTTCGAGAGCGGCCTGCGAAAAACCGTGCAATGGTATCTTGCCAACCCGAAGTGGGTTGCCAATGTGCAGAGCGGTGCCTATCGTGAATGGATAGACCGACAGTACGGTGGTGTGGCGACATGAAAATTCTGTTATTCGGCAGAAGCGGCCAGGTTGGCTGGGAATTGCAACGCGCGCTCGCGCCGCTTGGCGAACTCGTGGCCCTGGATCGCCGTACTGTCAATGGCCTGGTCGGCGATCTGACCGACGAGGCGGGCCTGCGCGCCACGATCGCGGCGGTCGCGCCAGACGTCATCGTCAATGCCGCTGCCTATACCGCTGTCGACCGCGCCGAAGGCGAGCCGGAACTTGCGTACCGTATCAACGCAACCGCCCCGACCGTGCTCGCTGCCGAAGCCGCGGCGCGCGGTATATGGCTCGTGCATTACTCGACCGATTACGTGTACGACGGCAGCGGCCAGCGCCCATGGCGCGAGGACGACACCCCGCATCCGCTCTCGGTCTATGGCAAAAGCAAGCTCGCGGGCGACGAAGCCATCCTGGTGAGCGGCTGTCCCTGCCTGATCCTGCGTACTTCCTGGGTGTATGCCGCACGGGGCAGCAACTTCGCGCGTACCGTCATCAACCTGGCCGCCGACCGCGAAGTCCTGACGATGGTCGCCGACCAGGTCGGTGCGCCGACCGGGGCCGACCTGATCGCCGACGTGACCGCCCACCTCTTGCGTAGCGTGACGCGCGACGGCAATGCCACGCCCGGCGGTCTCTACCATCTCGTCGCGGCGGGGGAAACGAACTGGTATGATTACGCCCGCTTTATCATCGACGAAGCCCGCAGGCATCGCGTGGTGCTCAAAGCGAAGAGAATCGAGCCTATCCTCTCTGAAGCGTGGCCGACAGCTGCCGTGCGTCCGTTGAACTCCCGACTGGACACCACACGCCTGCAAACCGCCTTCGATATTCATCTGCCGTCCTGGAGGGATGGTGTGAAGCGGTTGATGCACGAAATACTGAACCTGAAGTCATGACGAAACGCAAAGGTGTTCTTCTCGCGGGCGGGTCGGGTACCCGCCTGCATCCGGCCACTTTGGCCGTTTCCAAACAATTGCTGCCAGTCTACGACAAGCCGATGGTCTATTACCCCTTGTCGACGCTGATGCTTGCGGGGATACGCGACATCCTGATTATCTCCACCCCGCAGGATACGCCGCGTTTCGAGCAACTGCTTGGCGATGGCGGGCAATGGGGAATGAGTTTGTCCTATGCCGTGCAGCCGTCTCCGGACGGGCTGGCGCAGGCTTTCATCATCGGCGAGCATTTCATCGACGGCAATCCCTCCGCGTTGGTGCTTGGCGACAATCTTTTTTATGGACACGCGCTGGCGGATGTCCTCTCGGCGGCTTGCGCACGCACTTCGGACGCAACGGTGTTCGCCTATCCCGTCAACGACCCCGAACGTTACGGCGTGGTCGAATTCGACGCAGCGGGCCGCGCCATCGACCTGAAAGAAAAACCTGCCCATCCCAAAAGCCGTTACGCGGTGACGGGCCTCTATTTCTACGACGAGCGCGTGGTCGATGTCGCGCGCGGACTCCGTCCCAGTGCGAGGGGAGAACTGGAGATCACCGACGTCAACGCGCAATACTTGGCCTGGGGGGCGCTCAATGTACAAGTGATGGGGCGCGGCCACGCCTGGCTCGACACCGGCACGCACGAAAGCCTGTTCGAGGCGGGGCTGTTCATCCAGGCCATCGAGAAGCGGCAGGGTCTCAAGATTGCCTGCCCCGAGGAAATTGCCTGGCGCGCGGGCTGGATCGACGATGCCGCGCTGGTACGCCTGGCTGCGCCGCTGGCCAAGAGCGGTTATGGCCGCTACCTGCAACGTCTGCTCGAAGACAGGAACAGGATTTTTTGAACAACTACTTGAAACCGGAGCCGAGTTTTTACGATGAGCCTCAAAGTCACCCAGACTGCATTGCCTGGCATGTTGATTCTTGAACCCGAAATCCATGGCGATACGCGCGGGTTTTTCCTCGAAAGCTACAATGACCGCGATTTTCGTGAGGCAACCGGCACCGAACTGACGTTCGTGCAGGACAACCACTCGCGTTCGGCGCGTGGTGTGCTGCGCGGCCTGCACTACCAGATCAAAAAAGCGCAGGGCAAACTGCTCAGGGTCGTGCAGGGGCGGGTGTTCGACATCGGCGTGGATTTGCGCCGTGGTTCACCGAATTTCGGACGCTGGGGCGGGGTCGAACTGAGTGGGGACGCGCCGCAGCGCATGGTCTGGATTCCACCCGGCTTCGCCCACGGTTTCGTGGTGTTGAGCGAAAGCGCCGATTTACTCTACAAGACTACCGAGTATTATGCGCCGGAGTATGATCGAAGCATTCTCTGGAACGATCCGGACATCGGCATCGAGTGGCCACTGCAAGGATTGGGCGAGCCGCTCCTGTCCGCGAAAGACAAGGCTGGCTTGCGGCTGAAAGATGCCGAAGTGTATGACTGAAACGCGGGCAACGCGGACGAGGAAACAACAATGACGATCAGGCCGGTCATCCTTTCCGGCGGTTCGGGCACGCGACTCTGGCCCGCTTCGCGCGAAACCTTCCCCAAGCAACTCCTGCCGCTGACTGGCGAGCGTTCGCTCTTGCAGGAAACGGTGGCTAGGCTCGACGGCTTCAGCGGAGACTTCGATCCCCGCCTGCTGGTGGTGAGCAACGAAGAATACCGTTTCATCATCGCCGAGCAACTGCGCCAGGGTGGCGTGAAAGATGCGCGCATCGTGCTCGAACCCGTGGGCCGCAACACCGCGCCGGCACTCACGCTGGCGGCCTTGTCGGCGACCGGGGAGGGAGACGATCCCCTGTTGCTGGTGATGCCCGCCGATCACGTGATCGGCGACCGCGCCGCCTTCCAGCAGGCAATCGCCGAGGGCGCGCGGCAGGCCGAAAGCGGCGCGTTGGTGTGCTTCGGCATCGTGCCCGAGCGCGCCGAAACCGGCTACGGCTACCTCCGCGCCGGTGAGCCGATTGCCGGAAGCGCCGCGAACGAACTGGCCGAATTCGTCGAAAAGCCCGATGCCGCCACCGCCGCGCGCTACGTAGACAGCGGCGCGTATTTCTGGAACAGCGGCATCTTCATGTTCCGCGCCTCGGTGTGGCTTGCGGCGTTGGCGCATCTGCGGCCCGACATCGACGCGGCCTGCCGTGCCGCCCATGCCAGATGCGTGACGGATGCCGATTTCGTGCGCGTCGAGCGCGCCGCCTTCGCGTCCTGCCCGTCCGACTCCATCGACTACGCGGTGATGGAAAAACTGCGCGCCGCGCCGCAACTGGGCCGGGGCGTACTGGTGCCGCTTGCCGCGGGCTGGTCGGATGTGGGGTCGTGGGACGCACTGTGGGCCGTATCGGCGCACGATGCCGATGGCAACGCGACGCATGGCGATACCTTCCTGCACGACAGCCGCGACACGCTCGTCCATGCCAGCCACCGCTTCGTGGCGGCGGTCGGTTGCCAGGACATGGTGATAGTGGAAACCGCCGACGCCGTGCTGGCGATGCCCAAGCATCGTGCCCAGGACGTCAAGAAAGTCGTCGAACGCCTCAAGGCCGAAGGGCGCAGCCATGGCCGTTTTCATCGCAAAGTGTTCCGGCCCTGGGGCTGGTACGACTCCATCGACGGCGGCGACCGTTTCCAGGTCAAGCGCATCGTGGTCAATCCCGGCGCGAGCCTGTCCCTGCAAATGCACCACCATCGCGCCGAACACTGGATCGTTGTGCGGGGCACGGCGGAAGTGCGCCGTAGCGAAGATGTCTTTCTGTTGAGCGAAAACGAATCGACCTACATCCCGCTGGGCGTCACGCACCGCCTGTTCAACCCGGGGATCTTGCCTCTGGAGATCATCGAAGTGCAGTCGGGTGCCTATCTGGGCGAGGATGACATCGTTCGTTTCGAGGATCGCTACGGACGCACCCCACAGCCTTCGCCTTCGTCCTCATAGCGGAGACCCGTACTTCACAGGCTTGCCGCCGGGCTTGGCTTTGTCCGCACAACCTCAAAGCTTCGTCATTGCGAGCGAAGTGCGGCAATTCACAGGCCGCATGGATTGCCACGTCGCTTCGCGCCTCGCAATGACGAATCTCCCACTCCGTCATTGCGAGGGCCGAAGGCCCGCGGCAATCCACACCGCGGCGACTACCCGTACTGACGGGCGGTATTGCGGGAATCACGGCATATGGATTGCCACGTCGCTTCGAGTCTCGCAATGACGGATATGGGAAGCGCCGCAATACCCAAAACATGAGGATGCTCATGCCGCATTCACGAACGCTTTTCCTCCTCGTCCTGTCGCTGGCTTTCGCCTGCTCATCCTCGCGCGCCGAAATCACCGCTGTCGACGCCGCCGGACACACCGTGAAGCTGGCGCGTCCCGCCGAGCGCATCGTCAGCCTCGCGCCCCATCTCACCGAGCAGCTTTTCGCCGCGGGTGCGGGCGGGTGCGTCGTCGGTGCGGTGGAATTCAGCGACTACCCTCCCGAGGCGCGCAAGCTGCCCCGCATCGGCAATTATGCCAATCTCGACCTGGAAGCCATCGCCGCGCTCAAGCCCGACCTGGCACTGGCCTGGCAAAGCGGCAGCCACCCCGGACAACTCGCCCGGCTGGCCGCGCTGGGCATGCCGGTCTATCTCGACGAACCGCGCACGCTGGAGGACATCGCCCGCAATCTGGAAACGCTCGGCACGCTGGCGGGCAGTTCCGACACGGCGCGAGCAGCGGCGCGGGATTTTCGCGCCCGGCTGGATGCCCTGCGTCAGCGTTACGCGACACGGCCCCGCGTGCGCACGTTTTACCAGGTCTGGGACCAGCCGCTCCTGACGGTCAATGGCCGCCATCTCATCAGCGCGGTAATCCGTCTGTGCGGCGGGGAAAACGTTTTCGCCGAATCCGGCCCGCTCACGCCGACGGTTTCGATCGAAGCCGTGCTGGCCGCCCGTCCGGAAGCCATCGTCGCCAGCGGCATGGACGAAGCGCGCCCGGCGTGGCTCGACCAGTGGCGACGCTGGCCGGAACTCGCGGCGGTCAAGGCGGACAGCCTGTTCTTCATCCCGCCCGACATCATCCAGCGCCACACCCCCAGGCTGCTCGACGGCGCGGCCCGCATGTGCGAACAACTGGAACAGGCCCGGCACCGCCGCGAAGCTATCCGATAGTCGTATGCCGTACAGGCATCGCGCCCGGCGCGTCGTCGCAGAAGCGCGTCGCGTCATCGAGATCGGCACCGATGGCCGCCTTGTTGAGCGCGCGGACGAACTTCAGCCATACCCTGCCCTGTTCGCCCGTGGTGTCGATGACGCGCAACATGATGACGCGGTCACTGTGCTTGCTCAGGCGCAGGATTTCCACAGGCAAGGTGCAACGCTCGTATTCGCCCAGATCCATTTCGATCTTGCCGCGCATGTCCATTTGCAAGGGACGCTCGCAGTGGGCGCAAAAAACCGTTTCCGAGCACTCATAAACGACCAGCGCCACGGTATGCCAGACCCCGCTCACATCTATGCGCAGACGGGCCGGGCATCTGACCGGAAAGCGGCGGCTATGGGGGTGGCCGTTTTTTTCGCCCGGCGTGGCCGTGGAGAGCGTCGGCAGATAGCGTTCGTATTCGGGCAGATCGTAGAGCGTGTGCAGCAATTGAATTTCCCGCGCATTCAGATTGCCGAACAGATTCGTGCGTTGCCTGAAAAAATAGTCGATCAGCTCCGGCGTCATGACCGGATCGGTCGTGGTATGAAAACGCCGGTGCGGAAACTGGCAATTGGGCAGCGACGCGGCGGTGAAATAATGGTAGAGATTTTTCCCGGCGGGCAAATGGCCGTATTTCTGCTGGAACATTTCCTTGGCTTCCACCAGGTCGAGATGGGCACCCGCGGCGGGCGCGCCATTCACGAAATCGTAATGCTTCACCCGATGCGGAGAAAGCCGCCTGAAACACAACACGTTTTCGTAGAACCCCATATGGCGCGGATGGGCGGCAATGACCAGATGCTGTGTGTCGAAACGGTATTCCGCATATTCATACAGGAATTTCAGCATCGGCATCAGAATCCTGTTCCTGACCATGCGGAACTGCCTGCTGATTGCCAGCGCCGAGACTTCGGCCACATTGCCGCCTTTCCGGAAAACCTTGTCCAGATCGAAAACCTGCTGCATGGGAAAACCCAGCTTGTTCTCGCGGATCAGCGAGACGGTGCCGATCACCGTCGATTCGTGGCAGCACATCAACACCGAAGTCGTCGGCAAGGCATGATGGAACGTCACCCGCAATCCGGACGGATCGGGCTTCATGATGCCCGCCGCGACATATTCGTCATGCAATAGCCGGAAACACGCCTCCAGTTCTTCTTTCGTCTGTGCGAGTTTGAGGACGAATTTCTTCGAGAGCGGCTTGTCGAGCATCAAGCCGTGACCATGGATTTTCGCCCGCAAGTTTCCCGGCAGGAACTCGACGATCCGGTCGACAAGGTATCCGACCATGTTTTGCAGCATATTATTCATCGGCAAATCCCGTGCGCATTCCCGCATATGGGCACGATGCCGGATTCCGTTCAGAACACAGCCCGCCGCCCGCAAGCCTGGCGATACGTCACGACCTTTTTCGCACCTTGCTATTCGCCCCGGTGCTTGTTGTTATGTTTGCGTCCTCGCCGGACATCATGGTAAATAAGTTGCCAGTCCGGACGCACGTCCCGCCACCAGGCGCGATCGAATGTCCAGGCCAGGGGCAACAGCAGTTGCGAGAAGTAGTGCGTCGCCGCCGAGGGCAAATCTTCGGAAGACATTTGCGGCAACACGCGCAACGCGCTCAGGCGCTCCTTGGTCGTCGGGTGCAGGGATCGCTCCGGGGCTTCGCCCGCCAGCGCATCGTCGCACACGACGCGCAAAAAACCGGCTGTCATTCCCAGGCCGAGATCGCGGTATGGCCGCACCAACGGCTTTGCCCGCACCTTGCTTTGGGCCAGCACTCGCGGCCAGTAATCCCGAAACAGGAATTGCTCCTTGAGCGACACTTCGATCAGGGTCTCCCCGAGCAAGTCGGCGTCGACAAGCTGCGTCGCCAGGGCATCGGCCTCGAACTCCTCGATGCGCGCCAGACGCGCCATGTTGCTATAGAAGCGGCGAAGCCAGCGGTCGGCCCCCGCGCCCAGGATGGGGAACATTTCCCCTATCTTGTCGAGCACCCGCAGCCACCATGCCCGCAGCAGGGCACCGTACTTGCCGAACCCCTTGCGCTGCACGGCGAGATGGGCGAATTCATGCGCCAGCACCGCCACCAGTTGCGGGCACGTCACGCTGTGCGCCAAGGGCAGGCCAAGCAGGAGATGCGTTTCGATCCGCCCGAAATAGCCCCAACGGGAACGTTGCAGGACGGCGGCGTTCATCTCGGGCGTCACCCATACATGGTCGATTCTGTCGGAGTCGAGCGCCCAGGCCATGCCTTCGATCAGGCGATGGAAGTCGCTGGCGTCTTCCGGCGAAATCTGGACGCCTTCCGGCGCGGGCAAGGGCACGAACAGCAGCCGCAGCGTCAGGAATCCTCCCACGAACGCCAAGGCCGCGCAGCAGAACGCCAGTAACGGCCCTTGCGCCCCCGCCCCTTTCCAGAAGCCGATCGCGGCGGACACCCCCCCCCAGAACACCAGCACCGCCAGCAGGAAAATGGACAGCAGGCCCACCGCCGCCAGCACGGTGAGACGCGCCGCCAGCCGCTCGCGCAAGGCAAACAACCGGGGATGTGGCATGCGGAGGAGAAAGGCGGAACTATTCAAAGGTTCGACAATCCACAGAGCACGAGCGAGGATTTTACGACATTACTTCAAAACATCGACCGTGCACGAAAAAATGGAAACGGGCCGCCCGGAAACAAGCTGTTTCCGAACGAACCATCACCGCTTCGGCGAGCCAACCAAGGCCCTGCTGCCAGACCACAAGCGCGTTCATAACACTATTTTTTCGCCTCCGCCACCACGGACATCACGCAAAAAACACAGGATGTCCAGCAAGTAAACGACTGGCATTCATGTCCCGACACAGCACAAACCCGAAGGGAATCCCTTACTTCCTTCCGGGCCGCTCAATTCCGGAAACTTCTCGAAAACAGGAAATGCCGGATCGCTTCCCGTATTCTTGTGAATGCCAAAACTGACATTTTTTAATTATTGTCAATTCAAGAATTTGTCAAGTGTCTATTATAGGTACTGGTTCCGTAAAGTGTTCCCCAAGTCCATTGAACCGTTCTCCACGCACCACACTGGCTCGAACAAGGAAAACGATCACGAACGACGCATGCGCTCCGCGGACGCACCACCGACGCCACGATCAGCCAGCGATCATTGTATCGACGCTCCAGGAAACTGAACCGCCGCATGGATTGCCACGGCGCTTTGCGCCTCGCAATGACGAATCTCCCACCCCGTCATTGCGAGGGCCGCAGGCCCGTGGCAATCCACGCGGCGGCGACTACCTGCACTGACCGGCGGTGTTGCGGGAATCACGGGCACATGGATTGCCACGGCGCTTTGCGCCTCGCAATGACGAGTGTCATCATCCGAACCGAAAACGCTCTAAAACCCTTGCCGACATCAAGAACAAAGAGCACCACGGCAGCCAGTACGCCGAACTGATCTTCGACGACACGCCGGAAGAAGTCCGCACCAAAGCTATCGCGCGAACACGGCAAGAACCAACTCAACCAAGGCTTCCTGACCCACCCGAGAACCGACGGTCTGGGCGAGCCGCGCGGCAAAGGGTTCGCGTTGCGCACGGACAGGCACGACGCGACTTCAGGCTTGCAGGGTATCTGCAAAGCCGAGTGCCGCCAGTTGCGCCCGGTTGAGTTGTTCCGGGGCGACATGCAGTTCGTCCGCCGCCTTGACGAGCGCGCCGGGGTCGAAACTTTCACAGGCGCGGGCCAGGCGCAGGAAGGGCGCGTAATCGCCCTCGCCGTAGAGCAGGGCATCCGTGACCGGCGCGGGGAGCGTCATTTCTTCGAGCACAGCGTCCATCGAAGCGCCGAGCAGCGTGTCCAGCATCGAAAACGCGCCGGTAATGAAAAGGTTGTCGCAGGTCGTCCCGTCGAAAAAGCCGCCGCCGATTTCCTCCATGAAGCGACCCCGCGCGATGGCGGTCTGCATCATCGCCGGTGCGCCCGGATCGCGGCTGGCCGTCACCAGTAGCAGCGACAGCCATTTGTTGAGCTTGTCGTAGCCGAGGATACTGACCGCGTGGCGAAAAGACTGGACTTCGACCATCAGGCCGAAACCGACGGAATTGATATAGCGCAGCAATTTGTACGACAGCGCCACGTCCTGCTTCAGCACGTTTTCGATGTCACGAATATCCCCGTCGTTGCGCACCATGTTGAGCAGGCGGATGATCTGTGCATGGCCGGGCGAGAGTTCCTTCGCGGACGGATTGCCGTGGAGGAAAAACCAGCCCGAAGCCCCGTCATAACCGGCATCGACCGCCTGCCTGAACGCGGGCACATCGGCAAGCCCCCAGGCCAGGCTCAAACCCGGCGAGCCGTCCGGAGATGGATGTTGTCGACCATTGATGAGCACGAAGCGCCAGTCGATGCCCGTCGGCAGGGCCGTGCCCGCGCTGAACCACACCAGGCACATGCCGACACCCGCCGCCTGGAGTTGGGGCAGCAAAGCCTGTGTCTGGGGATGGCCAAGGGTCTGGGCCGGAATCTCGATATACGTGTTCGGCGGCACCTGCCAGGCCATCAGATCGGGCGTGGGGACGAGGCGACCCAGGCTGAGGAATACCGGATATTGCCCCGGCCAGCATTCGCCAAGGGTTTCGAGCGTGCCGACCACCGAAGCGACACCGGGGCCATGCGCAATCAGGCGATTGGCGGTAATCGCCCGTTTCTTGTTGACCACAGGCTCGCGGGTCAAAAGAGTGGTCTGGCTCATCGGCTTGAATCCTTGTTACGTCTCCCCTGGCGGCTGGACGGCGGCAAAGGTGAAAGCATCCGCATGAAAAGCCCCGGCGGGCAGGCTCCGCTCGCGCGTGAAACACTCGCGGGCGGTCTCGATCATCGGCGGCGAGCCGCAGGCGTAGACCTCGTGCCGCGACAAATCGTCGAAATCGGCAAGCACCGCCTCATGCACCCGCCCCCGGCGTCCCGTCCAACCCGTGGCCGCCTGATTGCCGGAGATGATCGGAATGTAGCGGAGACCCGGAAGCATGGCGTGCCAACTTTGCGCCATTTCGTGCAGATATAAGCCCTCGGGCGAACGGGCACCCCAATAAAACGCGATGGGCCGATCGAAACCGATATGGATCGCGTGCTCGACCAGCCCCTTGAGCGGCGCAAAGCCCGTGCCGGTGCCGATCATCACGACGGGGCGGCCGCTCTCTTCCCGCAGCCAGAAATCGCCGTGCGGGCCTTCGATGCGCAGGATGTCGCGCACCTTCATCTGCGCGAACACATGCCCGGTAAAGCGCCCGCCGGGCACGCGGCGGATGTGCAGTTCCAGGCTGCCTTCCCTGCAAGGCGCGTTGGCAATGGAAAAACTGCGGCGCGCGCCATCGGGGAGCACGATGTCGACATACTGCCCCGCGCGAAAAGTGAAAGATTCGGTGGCGGGCAATTGCAGATCGACCCGCATCACGTCCTCGGCCAGACGTTCCAGATGGCTCACGCGGCATGGAATCTGTTTGACCGGCACCTCCACGGCCTGCACTGGCTTGGGAAGTTCGACGCAGAGGTCGGAGCGCGCCCGTGCGCGGCAAAGCAGCGCATGACCCGCGGCGCGCTCGGCCTCCGGCAAGGCATGCGCGGCATAGGTGCCCGGATCGACGCTGCCCTGGGCGATCCGGCCCTTGCAGGCACCGCAAACGCCCGTGCGACAGCCGTATGGCAAGGCAAACCCGGCGGCAAGCGCCGCTTCGAGCAAGGTATCATCGTCACCGGCGGTAAAGGTCTGGCCGCCGGGCTGAAGCTGTATCTGATATGACATGATGATGTGAACAGGATTCTCGTTGTTGGCTGCGGAGACATCGCACGGCGTGCAATTCCGCTCCTCGTTCCCCGCTTTCGCGTATTCGCGCTCGTCCGCCGTCCCCAGGCGATAGCGGCCATGCGCGTGCTCGGCGCGGTGCCGCTCCATGGCGATCTCGACGACCGCCACAGCCTTGCGAGGCTGGCGGGCATTGCCGATGCGGTACTGCACTTCGCCCCGCCGCCTCCGGCGAGGGAAAACCCTTCGCGCGGCGAAGAAGAAGCCCCGCAGGACATTCGCACCCGTCATCTCCTGGCGGCGCTCGGAAACCGGCGCAGTCTACCACAGCGCCTCATATACCTCAGCACGACAGGCGTATATGGGGACTGCGACGGTGCGGCCATCGACGAAACCCGTCCCTGCCGGGCATCGAGCGCGCGGGCGCGGCGACGGCTCGACGCCGAACAGCGCCTGCGCGCCTTTGGCCGCCGCAGCCGGATCGCGGTGGCGGTGCTGCGCGCGCCGGGCATCTACGCCGCCGACCGCCTGCCCATCGAGCGCCTCGCGCGCGGCGATCCCGTCCCGGCGGACGACATCTACACCGGCCACATCCATGCCGACGACCTCGCCCGTCTCGCCGTCGCGGCCCTGTTCCGTGCCCGTCCCGGACGGGTCTACAACGCCGTCGACGACAGCCGCCTGCCCGTGAGCGACTACTTCGACCTCGTCGCCGACGCCTGTGGCCTGCCGCATCCGCCGCGTCTACCGCACGCGGCGCTCGGAGCCTTGCCCTTCATGAAAGAATCGCGCCGTGTCGGCAGCGTCCGCCTCGCACGCGAACTGAACTTTCGGCTCCGCTACCCCACCGTGGCGCACGGGCTAGAGCGTTTTCGGTTCGGATGACGGCATTCGTCGTTGCGAGGCGCGTAGCGCCGTGGCAATCCATGCGGCGGAGCCATTACCCGAAGCGTTGGGGCAGACGGAACGCGACAGCTAACCTCTTGAAGAAGCCAAGGTCGGAGAACTGTTCGTTTCCCGACATTCAAGCGTGCTCATTGTCTTCCCTACTCAGGAATCGCATCGGCGGCGGTACCCGGTTGTTCCGTCGGCGTTTCGGCAGGCGCGGCCTCCGGCGGAACAGCCTCGGAAGCAGGCGGCACTTCGGGCGTGGGCAAAGACTCGTCGGCGGGCACGACCTCGGCGGGAAGCTCCCGGTTCATGACACTCGCGGGTTCCGCCGGTCTTTTCCCCGCCAGATACGATAGGCTCAGACTGGTGATGAAAAACAGCGTCGCCAGCACCGCCGTCGTCCGGCTCAAAAAATTCGCCGACCCGGACGAACCGAACAGACTGCCCGAAGCCCCGCTGCCGAACGCCGCGCCCATATCCGCGCCCTTGCCGTGCTGCACCAGCACCAGGCCAATCACGCTCAAGCCCGCCAGCACATGAACCAGCAGCACCAGATTGAAAATCGAACTACTCATCGCACCCTCGAAAAAACCGTCCGTGCCCTTTCAGGCACCGCTCGCCACTGCCGTCCGGCAGATGGACATGAAATCGTTCGCCACCAGCGATGCCCCGCCGATCAGCCCGCCGTCGATACCGGGTGCCGCGAAAAGCGCCGCCGCATTGTCCGCCTTGACGCTGCCGCCATAAAGGACGCGCACCGTCGCCGCCCCCTGCCCCGCAAGCCAGCGGCGAATATCGGCATGCACCGCCTGGGCCTCGTCCACGCTTGCCGCGCGTCCGGTGCCGATCGCCCATACCGGCTCGTAGGCGATCACTCCCCGCGCCAATGCCTGCGCGCCGACGACCGCCAACACCGCGTCGAGCTGCCGCCCGACCACCTCCAGCACCCGCCCCGCCTCGCGCTCGGCCAATGACTCGCCGACGCAGACAATGGGCGTCAACCCCGCCCGCAAGGCCGCTGCCGCCTTGCGTCCGACCATGGCATCGTCCTCGCCGAACAAGGCGCGCCGCTCGGAGTGGCCGACGATCACATAACGGCAACCCAGATCGGCGAGCATTTCCGCGCTCACCTCGCCCGTATATGCGCCGGACTGGAATTCGCTCACCGTCTGTGCCCCGAGCGCCACCCCGCGCGGACGCGAAGCTGCCTGCGCGAGATACGGAAACGGCACGCACACGGCGACCTCCACCCCGTCGAGCGCGCCGATCGCGCCAAGAAGCGCCTCGTTCGCGGCCAGACTGCCGTTGAGCTTCCAGTTACCGACGACCAGTTTTTGCGCCATGCGAAGGGGGAAAGAACGTCACGAAAACGCATGATTGTATAAGACGCCCGGCCCATGCGCCAAGAGGTATTACTTGCGGAAACCCCGGTTGAAACAATTGTCATTGCGCGCGGCGAAGCGATCCACCGCGCCGCGCTTCGCCTCACCCCGTCACGCGCAGCAACCCGGCCCAAAGCGGCACGGTCAGCATCGAACCGAGAATGCCGTAGCCCACCAGCGCGGCGGCCAGCCGGGGGGCGAGATTATGGGCGATGGCGAGCACCCCGGCGGTAATCATCGACGGCATGGCCGCTTCCAGCACATTGGCGGCGAGCATATCGCCCCGCATACCGGCAAACAGGGAGCCGCCGAAGACCAGCGCGGGCAATACCACGAGTTTGAGCGTCAGCCCCAGGGCAAGCGGGCGGATTTCCTCGGACGGCAAGCGAAAGCGCAAGGACAGCCCCACCGCGAGCATCACCAGCGGCAAAAGCGCGTCCGCGAGGCTTTTCAGGCCGTGGGCGAGCCAGTCGGGCGGATTTTCCGGCATCACCGTCAAGGCCAGAACCAGCGCCACCGTCGGCGGAAAAAGCAGCACGCGGCGGGCGATGCCGGACAACGACAACGAAGCCCCGCCGCCATAACGGGCGCAGATGTACATGCCAAAGGTGCTCAGGATGAGGCCGTTGCCGAACTGATCGTAGACCACCGCATAAGCCAGCGCCTCCTCGCCCCGCAGGGCGCGGATCATCGGATAACCGATGAAGCCCGTGTTGCCGAGCAGCGTGCAGAGCAGCAGGGCCGCGTAAACATCCTCGCGGAAGTGAAACCGCCGGGCCGCGAGCCACAGGATGCCCCACCCCGCCAGCCCGAGCAGCCAGGGCGTCGCCGCCAGCCCCACGACACCCCAATCGAAATGCAGGCGCGGCAGATAGAGCAGGATGGCGGCGGGAAAACAGAGATAGAGCACGACCCGGTTCAACACATCGGCGGCGTTTTCCGGCAGCACTTTGCGCCGGGCGAAAGCGTAGCCCACGGCGAACATGGAAAGGATAAGGATGAAGGCTTCGATAGCCATGGTTTACGCGAGGACGGGCAGCGACCCGATGGCCGCCGAGCCGCCCGTTCCATTATGTTTATGAAATCCTGATTGGCGCAGATCGACAAATGCAGGAAGGGAAACGAACGCTTCCCTTCGGCGATGTTGACGAACACTCGTTGGGGTGCTCCCCCACGGGCCGACGGTCTCGAAGTACCAAATGTGGGAAAACCATGGGTTTCCACAGGGCAAACCGGGGTGAGCACGCCGCGAAGTTTACGCCAGTCGGGATCGACATTGCCAAGAATGTTTTCCGGCCACGTGTTCAGACTTCCAAAACATGTGTTCAGTCTTTCCAGACACGAGTGTGGCCTTTCCAAACACGAGTGTGGACTTCCCAACCAGGTATCCAGACTTCCCGAACACGTTTTTCCGAACAAATAACAACTTCTCCGCGCGCGGCGTTCGCTCGGGCTAAAATCCGCGTCTATTTCGATTTTCCCGACAAACACCCCCCGGCCAAGCGCGCCGGAGCATGGAGAAAACCCGATGCCCCTCGTATCCATGCGGCAACTGCTCGACCATGCCGCCGAAAACGACTACGCACTGCCCGCTTTCAATGTCAATAACCTGGAACAAGTCCAGGCCATCATGGAGGCCGCCGCACGAACCGATAGCCCGGTCATCATGCAGGCATCCGCCGGGGCGCGCAAATACGCGGGCGAAGCGTTCCTGCGCCATCTCATCGACGCGGCGGTGGAAGCTTATCCACACATTCCCATCGTCATGCACCAGGATCACGGACAGAGTCCGGCGGTGTGCATGAGCGCGATCCGTTCCGGTTTTTCCAGCGTGATGATGGACGGCTCCCTGCTGGAGGACGGCAAGACGCCCTCCTCCTACGACTACAACGTTGCCGTCAGCCGCGAGGTGGTGAAGTTCTCCCACGCCATCGGTGTGACGGTGGAAGCCGAACTCGGCTGTCTCGGCTCGCTCGAAACCGGACAGGCGGGCGAGGAGGACGGCATCGGCGCGCAAGGGACGCTCGACCATTCGATGCTGCTCACCGATCCGGATCAGGCCGCCGACTTCGTGCGCCAGACCGATTGCGACGCGCTCGCCATCGCCATCGGCACCAGCCACGGTGCTTACAAGTTCACGCGCAAGCCCACCGGCGACATCCTCGCCATCGAGCGTGTCAAGGCCATCCATGCCCGGCTGCCCAATACGCATCTGGTGATGCATGGCTCCAGTTCGGTGCCGCAGGAGCTTCTGGCGATCATCCGGCAGTACGGCGGCGATATGAAGGAGACCTACGGCGTGCCGGTCGAGGAAATCCAGACCGCCATCCGCTACGGCGTGCGCAAGATCAACATCGACACCGACATCCGCCTTGCCATGACCGGGGCCATCCGCAAGTTCCTGGCGGAAAACCCGTCGAAGTTCGATCCGCGCGAATTCAACAAGCCCGCGCGCGAGGCGGCCAGAACCTTGTGTATTTCCCGTTTCGAGGCGTTCGGCAGCGCCGGGAATGCCTCCCGCATCAAACCTGTCGCACTCGAAAAAATCGCCGAGCGATACAGAACGGGCGAATTGGCGCAGATCGTGCGCTGAGTCCGCGCTTTCTATTCTGTCCAGGGGAATTCCGATTGAATCCATTGTCATTGCGGACGGAGTGCGACGATCCACGGGCTGCATGGATTGCCACGGCGCTACGCGCCTCGCAATGACGGTAACCATGATAGGTATTTGACATAATGAGCCTGAACGATCTGAAATCGGGCGTGCCGTCGGTGCCGTCCGTAGACAACCTGAAATCCGGCGTCTCCTCGGCGGTGCCTTCCGTGGACAGCCTGAAGTCCGGCGTCTCCTCGGCGGTAGCTTCCGTGGACAGCCTGAAGTCCGGCGTCTCCTCGGCGGTGCCTTCCGTGGACAGCCTGAAATCCGGCGTCTCCTCGGCGGTACCTTCCATGGACAGCCTGAAATCCGGCGCATCGTCGGCGCTTTCGTCGGCGAAAGGCAGCGCAGGCGCTCTTGCCGGAAGCGCCGTCGGCGCGGTGGGGGGGCTGGTCGGCAGCGCAAGCAGCCTCGCCGGTAAAGCGCT
>JAISNX010000071.1 GCA_031276015.1 Azoarcus sp. | reverse complement strand
TGGTAAAGTCATTGGGAAAGATTTAGAGCAGATCAACAAATTGAAGCCCAAAGAGAACCGCCGTCATTGCGAGGCCCGAAGGGCCGTGGCAATCCATACGGCCCATGGATTGCCACGCTACGCTCGCAATGACGAGGGTTTTGGGCATTGCGGCAAAGACTTGGGGCATTGCCATGCCCCCCATACCCGTCATTGCGAGGCCCGAAGGGCCGTGGCAATCCAGTAAGCCGCATGGATTGCCATGTCGCTTCGCTCCTCGCAATGACGATCGGTTTGATATGAGCCTCATAAAGTTGATTTGCTCTAATACAGCTTGACAATAGCCTATCAACCTTTTACTGAAAATTACTTTGGAATTGTGGGGAAACCTTAGCGTCAAAAGCGAGGGCCGCAGGCCCGCGGCAATCCACACGGCGGTGACTACCCGTACTGACAGGCGGTATTGCGGGAATCGCGGGCACATGGATTGCCACGGCGCTACGCGCCTCGCAATGACGAGTGTCATCATCCGAACCGAAAAAGCTCTAAGCAGCATTCCCCGCAGGAAAACCAGCCGACAGAGCATGCACCTGTTCGTGGCGGAAACATGAAACCAGATGGTCGTTGACCATGCCCGTGGCCTGCATGTGGGCGTAGACGACGGTGCGGCCCATGAACCTGAAACCGAGCTTTTTCATTTCCCCGGCAATGGTGGTGGAAAGCGGTGTGAAAGGGGGCACTTCGCGCATTGTTTTCCAGGTGTTCCGGATGGGTTTCCCCTCCACGAAGGCCCAGAGCCATGCGCTGAAACTGCCGTGCCGGGCGGCGATGTCCAGGAAAATCCGGGCATTTTCCACGGCGCTTTCTATTTTCTTCCGATTGCGCACGATGGAAGCATCCGCCATCAACCGGTCTACGTCCCGCGCCGTGAAGCGGGCCACTTTTTCGGGGTCGAACCCGGCGAAACAACGGCGGTAAGCCTCGCGTTTTTTGAGGATGGTATTCCACGAAAGCCCCGCCTGGGCCGACTCCAGGACGAGAAACTCGAACTGGCCCGGATCGTCATAACGCGGCACACCCCATTCTTCGTCGTGATAGCGGATGCTGAAATCGGGGCCGACAACCCAGTCGCAACGTGTTTTTTCCATGACCCGTGTCCATCGAACCGGAAAAGCCGATTCTGAACGTTTATGCAGGCAATATCAACAGGGATTTCATGGCCTGTCACGCGTTTTTGATCTGTCCGGTTCTGTAGCGGGCGATAGTGACGCTTGACGATACTAACGTGATGCGTTAGTATCCGCGCATGATAACGGATTTTCATTGCGCCGACACAGAACGCCTGTTTCACGGGCAGCGTGTGCCGCGTTTTGCCAACATCGCGGCAGCGGCGATGCGCAAGCTGGCGATACTGAACCGGGCGGAAGTTCTGGAGGATTTGCGCGTGCCGCCCGGAAACCGGCTTGAAAAACTCTCCGGCGACCGGATCGGGCAATGGAGCATCCGCATCAATGACCAGTGGCGCATCTGCTTCGGCTTTCTGGACGGCGACGCCACGGCGGTTGAAATCGTCGATTACCACTGAAGGAGCAAGACCATGCACCGCGAAATTCCCTGGCCGCACCCCGGTGAAATTCTCAAGGAAGAATTCCTGCTTCCCTTTGGCATTACGCAATACCGGCTGGCGAAAGCCATAGGCGTGCCGCAACGGCGCATCAGCGAAATCGTCATGGGTAAACGGGCGATCACGGCGGACACCGGTCTGCGGCTGTCCACGTTTTTCGGCATGAGCGATGGCTTTTTCATCGGGTTGCAAGCCGATTACGACACCGCCCGCGCCCGCGATGCGCTGGCCCTGGTGTTGCCACGCATCCAGCGGTTCAGGGAGGCGGCTCCGGCCTGATTTTTGCGGCATCACGGCTTGGGCACTGTCGCCAGCGGCTTTCAGTTCAACCGCCCCCGTTGTGCGGGGACGGGCGGATGTCAGTCCCTGCGTAGCTCGCGCCAGGAAACGCGGCCTTTGATGCCGGTGTTGATGTCGGGTTTGGGAGGGATCTGTCCTCCTCCTCCTCCCGAGTCGCCGACACAAAGATTCTTACCGCAGGCAACCACGCTCTGTGGCATGCCAAGGGAGCCGATGCTGATTCCGGCGGGAATGGCATCACCATTGATGTCGAGAAAGGCAAAGCTGAGCATGGCACCTGTGAAGGGGTTGATGGTGTAAATCCATCCGCCGCCGATGTCTCCGCAAGGGTCGTCCGTGGGGATGACGGATGTCGCCATGAGCACCGATCCCTTCGAGCCGGCCTCGAAGATTTGCGAGGGGTTGATGATTCGCTCGCCAGCAGCGGTACCGAGGTCGAAGTCGATGAACCAGCCGCGTTTGCCGGTCATGTCGTTTTTCACTTCCGCCTCGATGAAGCGCGCGCTTGCGTGGACGCCATTTGCGAGGGTGACAGTGGTAATGGTGGTTTTGAGCCTGCGCTGGCGCAGGGCGTTGCGGGCGGGGACGGAGGCGGTGTTTTCATCAATCAGACCGTACCAGCTTTGCACGGTCTGGTCGGATTTATCGCTGCCTTGCAGGAACTGGCCCGTGCCGAAAAACACCCATGGGGCACCTGTTTCGGGATGGCGCACGGCCAGCGCTTGGGCGGTGATGGGCTGGATTTCGTTGTTGGCGTTCCTTGCGCGGAACATGGGTTGTGCCGCGCCGCCGAAGGAAACTTGCCATGTACCGCCGATTTCGGCAAATCGCCACAGGTTGCCTTTCAGGTCGCCCGCGTAGATGGCGTCGCCCGACGAGAGGATACCGTCTCCGTCGTGGTCGAAGGCGAACGGGGCGGACAGTCCGTTGTCGCCGGTGTCCGGCGTGTCGATTTTCTGGATGACCCCGCCATTGACGACATCAATGAGGTAGAGCGCGGCCTTGCCATGGCAACTGTTGTAGCCGTTGCCAACGATGGCGACGGTACGGTTGCCGGAGAGTCTGGCAATGACCGGCTTGCCGATGATGATGCCCAGATCGTCCCGGATGTCGGCGTTGGTGCCGGTGCCGCACTGCGCGGAATCTGTGCGTCCGTTGAGTTCCCAGAGCACGTCGTTTTGGGAGAAGCTGGCCGGTGTGGTGACGCGCAGGCCGTAGAGTGCCTTGCCGCCCCGGCCCGTTGCACCGATCAGATAACGCTGAACGCCGGTTTCCGCGATGGCGGCGTCGCCGTCCACGTAGTATTTGTGGCTGTAGTCGGGGTGTGAGAGGGCAGGGAGCTTCGGGAACAGCAGGGAAGGGATGTAGGCGAAGCGTTCCGCGCCGGTAGTGGCGTCGAAAGCGTGCAACATGCCGTCGTTCGCGCCAAGGTAGAGGGTGTCAGTGGCCTTGTCGTAGACCATGCTGTTGTTCGGGCTGTCGCCCAGGGGCGCGCGCGAGGCGCTGGCGCGGTCACGGTCGCGGAAAGTACCGCCGCTCAGTTCTTCCTTGGCACCGCTGCCACGGAGGTAATCGAGAACGTTCTGGCCGTGCTCGGCGTCCTTGCCCTCTTGCAGGTCGAGCTTTTGCTGTGCATTCAGGGCGGCCCATTTGAATTCGGTTCCGGTGCTGCTGACGACGTTGGTGTTGTCACTGCGGGTGAAAATGTGGCGGGCACTGGCCGATGGCATGGTGCTTGACGCTTTCCATACGGTATTGCCCAGGCTGTTGCGGTTCTCTTCGGTGGTGGCGTTGATTTCCTGGGCGCTCAGGTCGCCGCCCCAGTTTTCGGTCTGGTAGGTCGAATTGAAGATCATGGCATCGGACTCGCCGCGGGCACCTTCCTGCTTTTCGTTCGTAGCGATTTTCCCGGAACCGGCGGCAATGTCGGCAATGGCGTCGACGATGCTCTGCATGCCCTTGACGAACTCGTCCGCGTCGGCGGCGGAAAAGGAATCGCCATGGCCGTTGACGCCGGCGTGGAGCAGGTCGTCGATCTGGTTTGTCGAGGCAGTGGCAGTGGGCCAGGTGAATTTCGGCGCTGTTCCGGTATCGGCTGCGCGAAACGCTTCGCTCTTGTCCGCTGTCTTCGGTGCAACACCAAAGCCTATCGTATAAGTGGTCATATGCTGCCACCAGGCCGGGTCGCGCGTCGTCCCGCCCACTTTGTTGTCAAGAGGGAGCAGGTCTTTGGCCCAGTAATACCAGGCGACATCCGCCAGGGTGCCGCTGTGACTGTCCCTGAAAGGCAGTTTGCTCAGGGGCGGGGCGGAGCCATCCGGTTTCTGGGGAGGCGTGAAGTTTGCCGCCGACGATGGGCCGTCATTGTTGGTGGTCGCCGCAAGGGTGGCCGCTGCCGCACCGTTCCAGTAACCGTCGGTCATCAGAATGGCAAAACTTTTCCGGCAGGCGGCCGCTTCCGTCCCCGTGCCCGTCGCCGGGTCGTCCGCCCATGGGCCGATGGAGCCGGAGGAACGGTCGTAATACTGCCCCGCGGCGTCCAGCGCGCGTCGCAACGGGGTATCGCCAACCGGTGCGACGGCATAGAGCCAGTTCAAAAAGTCTTTTTTGCGTGCATCCGTAAAAGGTCTGACGCCTTGTTCGAGGGTGGAAACGCTTTTCCCGTCAATAGTGCTTTTAGTGCTTTTATCGATCCTTCCCCAACCTACCCGGACATTGCTGCCGAATTTGACAAAAGCGCGGGCAATCCCCGCCCGGGCGGCCATGTTGCGGGTTTTGTAATAGGCATACCAGTTGGCAAAATTCTGTTTTTGTGCATCTGTGTTGATATAGACCTTGGTGCAAGTGCCCGAATTTCCGGAAGGGCAATTGTAGTAATGCGCGGCGTCGGCTTTGCCTTCAGTACCCGTTATGTATGTGACGCCCGTGGCAGTGGTGTTGTAAACCGCTCTGAACGACTGTGACAGGTCGACTCTGCGCGGGTTGGTGAGGGTGTAATTTCCCGATAAATTCCTGCCGCTGAGATCATAGCCATTGGACCAGGCATTCGTGAAACTGGCATTGCCGAGCGTATCGGGAGGCGTGACGCCGGAGATGCTTGCCCCTGGCGGCGCGGGCGGTGGTTCGTAGTTAGTGTTGGGGTTGTAGTAGCTGAAGTTGCCCTGTGGCGATTTGAGATATTTTGCATTTGAATTTAAATTGCTTATGTCGTCAGGAGTGTATGCCCGGAACATCGACACGGAGTCATCGTGAATGTACAGCACATTCGGGTCGACGCTGCTCCCGGCGAGCAGCGGTACTTCCGGGATGACGAGTTCCGCCAGTGCAGGCGCGGCAACGCCTGAAAGCGCCAGTCCCATGGCGCAGGCCAGCAGTCCGTGTGTCCGGGAAAAAGACGGGAGGGCCATGTGTTGCGGGTAGTTCGGTGTTTTCATGGGGCGCTCCTCGATAGAAAAATGTCGATAGCCGTTATTTCAGGGCGATTTCGGTGGTTCGTCGCCGATGGCGTAAATGGACTGGAGCATGACGGCGGCCCGGCCATCCGTTGTGTCGCTGCTGGCGGTGACGCGGAAGCGTTTGCAGTTGGGGGTAGACGTGCCACTACCCGGGTTGCAAGGGGCGGTGCCGGAGATGTATTCGATGATGTAGTAGGGCCTCAGCGAAAGTCCGTCCGTGGCAAAACTGTCGTCGGGCACCTTGTGCCAGAATGCGCCCGCTTCGCCGGGTTCTTTGTCCCACAATGGCGCGCAGTCCGGGTCTACCTCTGCGTACAGACCATCATCGGGGCGTGGCGTGGCGGGGGAACAGTCATTATCTATTCCGGGTGGGGCGACGAGGGAGGGGGCACCGGGAAGGGTGTCCGGCTTCCATGCCCATCGTTCGACCATCGCCTCACCGATGCGCAGACCGGCTTCCGCCGATTGAAAAGCCAGATCGCGGTCGCGGGCCGCCGCGCTGATGCGTTCTTCCTGGATGCCGGTGCGCAGGCTGGCGGTCGCAAGCAGTGTCATGAGCGCGAGCAGAATGATGGAGACCACCAGCGTGGCCCCCTGTTGATGCCTGGAATGAAATAGCCTGTTCATGGTGGCGGCGGCTGTGGCGGTTGCCGGTTTCTGAGGGCCACGGTATGCGCTAGGGTGCGCTCGACGTAGCCCGTGGCAAGCGTGCTGTCGTTTCGCAGGGTGAGAAGGATGCGGACGGCCACGACATCGGGCCATTCGTCCGTACTGATGCTGTTGGCGTCGAGATACGCGGATTTATCGGGGACAAGGTAGCTGATCTGCATTTTCACGGCGTCGGCGGCGATTTCGTCGGCGCGCGCGTTGCTGTTGCTGCCATTGCCGATGATGCGGTAGAGGGATTTCCCCCCGCGCTCGTTTGCCCCGATGAACCAGACCTCGGGTTGCAGCATGGCAAACCAGGCGTTGACCAGGTTGAATGTGAAGGTATCGGGGAAATTGGGAGACGAGAATGTCCCCCGGTACGGCATGGAGGCCGTGGGGCTTGGTGTGAAGGTTCCTTGCGTGAAAATGGTGCCATCGCTCAGGTCGCAGGCAAGCATGAGGTCATCCGGATTGAAGCCGTATATGGATTGGAGCACGAGTGTGCCGCCCGATTGGCTGATGATCTGGCTCATTCCGCCGCTGCCCGCGTCGGAAGCGAGGGTCAGGATACGGAGACTGTCGCCGCTGCCGGAAGCGTAAGTGACGGTGAAATTGCTGTTGTCAGTTTTCTTGATACTGGCGGAAGTGCCAGCGAATCCGGCATCTTTCGTGCCTTCGAGCACCAGATCCCTATACGTGCCCGTCGCATACCAGCCGGAGCCGGACTTGATGTCGATCTCGCCCACTTCCGTCCCGCAAGGTGTCCCCCCCACCTCGCGCAGAGAACGACGCATGAAGTCGAAGGCGATCCGGGCGTTTTCCTGGATGCGGGCAAGCGCCTCGGTATCGCGGCTGGTTTGGCGGTCGGCCACGAGAGCACTGGTCGCGGCAATGATGACGAGCAGGCCGAGCGCCATGGAAATCATCAGCTCGATGAGGGTCATGCCAGCGCATCGGCGGCGGCGCGGGAAAGCCGTGGCGCGGATGTTCATCAGAGTCGGCTCCTGGTGATGAAACTGCGGGAGCCGCCGCTTCCCGCGCCGCCCGCATCGCCACGGCTGTCGTCCCAGGTGATCGTCACGGTGCAAAGCTTGTTTCCGTCGCAATGCACGCCGCCGCATGCCCCCTGTCCGAGATTCTCCTGAAGGTTTTCGATCCAGAATTCGAGGTCTGCCTTGGCGACGGCATCCGAAGCGCTTATTGCTTTCGTATCACAGAGATTGGCGATATCCGCGGCGGCGCTGGTGCTATAGTCACTCGCCTTGATATTTCCGTCTTTGTCGGTGTTGGCTCGTATGGCGTCGAGGATGGTGTAGGAGAGGAAAACGGCCTGGCTGCGCTCCAGCGCGCTCTCGGCGCTGCGCAGCGAGGTGATCTGCAAGCCCGCCACGCCAAAAAGACCGAAGGCAAGGATAAAGACAGAAACGAGAACTTCTATCAAGCTGGAACCCGCGCAAGCACCGAAGGATCCACTTATTTTGAATATTCTCATTTTGTTGTCTCATCAGGGGAAAGCGATCCAGACCCGTGTTTTCATCGGTGGAAGCCTTGTCGCGGAACCGTACTGTCCACCTTGTCACGCCACGTATTTGTAAGGATTTTCGGATGTCTCCCGGAGTGGTTGGAGCGACCTTTGTCACATCCTCGCGGGCATTGACTGCCGCGAGGAAATAGTTGACATCCTCCCCAACCCTGAAGGGTGGGGCTTGCCGCGCGGCGGGTCAAACCCCGGTTCGTCGCATTGCTGTTCTTGCCGCCTCGGCCAGGAAACCGGACGATCGCTTCCGCGACGGATGCCAAGGCTTCGTCGAGCGAGTCGCCCGCCGAAAATCAGCCGGGCAGATCGGGCACCGTCACGCCGTAGCGGACGCCATCATCGGTGTGCAAAACGCATCACGACCTCCTACTTCCAACCCGCCTGTTTGCGGATACTGTTCAGCATCCCGGCAGAAATGTCGCCGTCCGGGTGTTTGACCGTCACCAGACCCGGCCTGGACTACTGGTTGCCGCCATGCACTGCCCCCACCATCGTCATTGCGAGCAAAGTGCGGCAATCCACGTGATTACTTCCTGCAAAACTTGCGAACAGAAACCGCTCCAAAAAAAAGAGCGCGGCTTTCGCCGCGCTCCCGTCCAAATACGAAGCTGTTTGCGCTCAGTGGAAGTGAATGACTTCCCCTTGCCCCCTTTCTTCCCGAACAGCATTTTGGCGCACCGGCGGATCGTACCCTTCGAGACTGGCAAGCTGCTCTTCCAATTGACGAATGACGTCCACCCCCAGGCTCTTGGAAACTTCCGAGATGACCCGGCTCCGATTCAGGACGACGTTGGCACCTGCGGAAGACACCAGCTTCGTATCCTGCCCTTCGCCCATGGCGGAAAAAGCGCCCTTGACCTCATAGGTCTTGGTGTTGACGAGACTGAAATTACCGACCAGTTCCAGGCTCAGGGTATGGGAAACCGTATCCGTATTGTCGATGGGATTGGCTTCCTGGCGGAACGCGATATTGCTGACCGTCCCGAACAGCACATAATCGGCCCCCGGAAACTGCCCTTTCTTGATGCGGTCGATGATGTCATAGAGTTTTTCCGTGTTCTTGGCGGTATAAGGCTTGCCTTGCACGACGCGGAAATAGCCGGACTTCAGCATCTCGCCCTTGATGTCGGCGGAGAATTTGCGCAATTCGCCGCGTTCGATATAAGAATAGACACCTTCGGAGTACGAGAAATTCGACTCATGCTTCGCGTCGATGTTGTGGCTGGAACGATGGGAATGGCGAGAGGCATCCCGATGGTCACTGCTGTAATCGGCATGACGGCTGCTTTCCTTCCCGGAAGCGCGCAACGATGATTTGGACGAAGCCCGGATTTCGCGGAAATACTCCTGCACCCGCTCCTCATAAGCGAGGTCGGTTACAGCGACCTTGACCTCGCGCGCCTGCGAAAACGGCACCGCCAGCATCGAAACCGCCAGCACGCCGCCGAACAATAGAACCCTTGAAACATTTGTCATGGCGTCATCTCCATAGTCTTATGTAGAACCCCGAAATTGCCAGAGGCTGGCCCACCCCGCCGTGGTAATTCGCGCGAAAAGAAAGCACAAATGGTTTTCCGGCGTATAACAAAATATTGTTGTTTCGATCGTGTGTCAGTCCGACCCGGAAACCACGGTGCCAGCCGCGCATACTACCCGCCATAAATTTCCAATGCAAATGCGGCCCGCCCCCCCTGAATCACGATAGCAACAAGATGCGCGGCAAGCGTTATCGACACATTATCATCCGCCAAAACCCGCGCGATTTTTCCGGATAAGAATGCGGTACCGAAAAGGAAACTTCGGCCCGCGAAACCGCCAATCGTGGCAGACGGAGGACAATGGCGTATATTTCCGGTGGTCGTGGCAAATCGCCGGGTCAAGCTTGCGCCCGCTTCATCGGCGCTTCCCGAAACAGCCGCGCCGCGCTTGAGTCCCCACGCCCATTGGACGATAATCGCGGCGTTTTTCCCATTTATCCCGGCTCCATGAGTTACCTCTTCGTCGTCCTGAGCGCCGTCCTCGTCAACAACGTCGTATTCGTCCGCATCCTCGGGCTGTGCCCCTTCATGGGCGTCTCGAAAAAGCGCGACACCGCGCTCGGCATGGGCATGGCGACCACCTTCGTGCTCACCATCGCCTCCGGGGCGAGTTACCTCATCGACCACTACCTGCTCGCGCCCTTCGATCTCGCCTACCTGCGCACGCTGGCCTTCATCGTTGTCATCGCGGCCATCGTGCAGATCACCGAACTCGTCATCCACAAGACCAGTCCGCTGCTGCAACAGGTGCTCGGCATCTACCTGCCACTCATCACCACCAATTGCGCCGTGCTCGGCATCCCGCTCCTGAGCGTCGGCCTCGGATACGGGCTGGTCGAATCCCTGCTGTTCGGCTTCGGTTCCGCCGCCGGGTTCACCATCGCCCTGCTCCTTTTCGCCGGACTCCGCGAACGCCTCGAAGGCGCGGATGTCCCCCTGCCCTTCCGGGGCGTTCCCATCGCCATGATGACAGCGGGCTTCATGAGCATCGCCTTCATGGGCTTCGCCGGGCTGGATCGTTTCCACTGAACATGTGCCGTCACCGCCCCGCCCCGGTTTCGGCCCCGCGCGCCTGACCCGGCCCCGACCCTCCCGCCCATGCTCGCCGCCCTGACCGTCATGACCGGAATCGCCCTCGCACTCGGCGCGGCGCTGGGCTATGCCGCCGTTCACTTCAAGGTCGAGGGCAACCCCATCGCCGAACAGATCGACGCGCTCCTGCCGCAAACCCAGTGCGCCCAATGCGGCTATCCTGGCTGCAAACCCTATGCCGAAGCCGTCGCCAGCGGCGAAGCCGACATCAACCTCTGCACGCCCGGCGGCGACGATGCCGCACGCAAGCTGGCCGAACTGCTCGGACGCGAATTCAAGCCGCGCGGCGTTACCGTCGAAAAAACCAAGACCGTCGCACTGATCGACGAGCAGACCTGCATCGGCTGCACCCTGTGCATCCAGGCATGCCCGGTCGACGCCATCGTCGGCTCGGCCAAGCAGATGCACACCGTCATCAGCCGCATCTGCACCGGCTGCGAACTTTGCCTGCCGCCCTGCCCCGTCGACTGCATCGCACTGGTGGAAGAACCGCGCACCCCGCAGAACTGGCGCTGGAAATACCCCGTCACCGGCCTCAAGGTGGTGGCATGATCGCCCGCCTTTTCCATTTCCGGGGCGGCATCGAGCCAGACCCCCACAAGCGGGAATCTTCCGCCGCGCCGATCCGGCCCGTGCCCCTGCCCCCGAAGCTGATCGTGCCGCTCATCCAGGGCAGCCGCGGCGGGGCGCGCACCATCGTCACCGTCGGCGACAAGGTGCTCAAGGGCCAATGCATCGGCGAAGCCGAAGGCGCGGGCGGCACCGCCATCCACGCGCCGACCTCCGGCACCGTCATGGAAATTGACCGCTACCCCATGGCACACCCCTCCGGGCTGGCCTCGCTGGCCATCGTCCTCGAACCCGACGGCGAGGAACGCTGGATCACCCCCGAACCGCTCGACCCCGCCCGCGCCAGCCGCGAAGAACTCCTGCTGCGCATCCAGGCCAGCGGCATCGTCGGCATGGGCGGCGCGACCTTTCCGAGCCACATCAAGATCGGCAAGGAAAGCCGCATCGACACCCTGCTCATCAACGGCGCGGAATGCGAACCCTGGATCACCTGCGACGACCGCCTGATGCGCGAGCGCGCCGCCGACATCGTGGCCGGGGCGAAAATCCTCCGCCATCTCAACGGCGCACGCCGCGTGCTGGTCGGCATCGAGGACAACAAACCCGAAGCCATCGCCGCCATGACCGCCGCCGCACACGATGCCCACGGCAAGGACGACTCCGGCGTCGACGTCGAAATCGTCCCCATCCCCACGCGCTACCCGGCGGGCGGCGAAAAACAGCTCATCCGCGTCCTCACCGGCATCGAAATCCCCGCGGGCAAGATCGCCAGCGACTTCGGCGTCCAGTGCTTCAACGTCGGCACCGCGCACGCCGTCTGCCGCGCCCTCGCGCACGGCGAAGCCATGATCTCCCGCATCGTCACCGTCACCGGCAATGTCGAACGGCCCGGCAATTACGAAGTCCTGCTCGGCACGCCCGTCCACCACCTTTTCGCCCTCTGCGGCCTGCGGCCCGGCACCGACCGCAAACTCATGGGCGGCCCCATGATGGGCTTCACCCTGCCGAGCCTCGACGCGCCCATCACCAAGGGCAGCAACTGCCTCATCGCCGCCTCGCCCGAGCTATTCCCCCCGCCGCCGCCCGAACAGCCCTGTATCCGTTGCGGCACCTGCGCACGATCCTGCCCCATCGGCCTGCAACCCTTCGCGCTCTACTGGGCCGGTCGCGCCAAACGCTTCGACGATGCCAACCGCTACCACCTCTTCGACTGCATCGAATGCGGCTGCTGCGCCTACGTCTGCCCGGCCCACATCCCGCTGGTCGACTACTTCCGCTTCGCCAAAAGCGAAATCCGCGCCCGCGACGAAGAAGACAAAGCCGCCAGCCAGGCGCGCGCGCGCTTTGAAGCCCGCGTTGCCCGGCTGGAGCGCGAAAAAGCCGAAAAAGCCGCCCGCCTGGCGGCCAAGGCCGCCGAAACCCGCGCCAGCCTCGCCGCGGGCGACGCCGCCCTGATTGCCGCCGCGCAAAAAAACCAGGAACCCGCCTGAAATGAGTTCCCCCCACATCCGCCAACCCGCCAGCGTGCAGCGCATCATGCTCACCGTGCTGCTCGCCCTCCTCCCCGGTATCGCCGTCTACATCTGGCAGATCGGCGCGGCCATCCTCGTCAACATCGCCATCGCCAGCGCCACGGCACTCGCCACCGAAGCCTTCATCCTCAAACTGCGCAAACGGCCCCTCGCCATCACCCTCGGCGACGGCTCCGCCCTCGTCACCGCCTGGCTCATTGCCTTGGCCCTGCCCTGCATCGTCCCCTGGTGGCTCACCGTCCTCGCCGTGCTCGCCGCCATTGCCGGAGCCAAGCACCTCTACGGCGGCATCGGGCAAAACCCCTTCAACCCCGCGATGATCGCCTACTGCTCGATGATCGTCGCCTACCCTGCGATCATGTCCCAGTGGCCCGCCCCGGGCCACACCGACTTCGCTGCCCAGTTCCATCTCATCCTCGGCGGCAGCCGCGACATCGACGGCATCACCGGCGCAACCGCGCTCGACGCCATGCGCACCGGGCTGCGCAACCACGCAAACGTCGACGCCATCCTCGCCAGCGGCACCTTCGGCTTCGCGGGCGGGCGCGGATGGGAATGGCTCGCCGTGGGCTACCTCCTCGGCGGCGGCATCCTCCTCGCGCGGCGCATCATCGACTGGCGGCTCCCGCTCGGCTTCATCGCCGGACTGGGCGGCACCGCCGCCCTGTTCTGGCTCATCTCGCCCGAACGCTTCCCCTCCCCGCTCTTCCACCTCGCCAGCGGCGGCGCGATGCTCGCGGCCTTCTTCATCGTCACCGATCCCGTCACGGCGGCAAGCACGCCGCGCGGCAAACTCATCTTCGCCGCCGGGGTCGGCATCCTCGCCTGGATCGTCCGCAGCTTCGGCGCGTATCCGGAAGGCATCGCCTTCGGCGTGCTGCTCATGAACATCTGCGTGCCCTGGATAGACCGCCACACGCAACCCGCCATCTTCGGCCAGCAACAGGAAACGCGGCCATGAGCACGGAAACCGCCCGCTTCCCGGCCCTGCACGGGGCGCTACGCGCCGCCCTCGGGCTGGCGGCGTTTACCCTGGCCTTCACCGCCCTCATGGCCTTCACCCACCACATCACGCGCGAGCGCATCGAAGCCGCCGCCGAAGCGCAGCAGATGCGGCTCATCGACGAAATACTCCCCCGCGACCAGTACAACAACGCCCTGCTCAAGGATGCCGTCACCGCCGCCCCGCCCGCCAACGTCAAACGCATCTGGCGCGCGCGGCGCGGCGGCGCGCCGGTCGCCCTCGTCTTTGAAACCTTCGCCACCGACGGTTACGGCGGGCGCATCGAACTCGTCGCCGCCCTCGGCATCGACGGCAGACTCGGCGGCGTGCGCGTCGCCGCCCACAAAGAGACCCCCGGCCTGGGCGACTACATCGACCCCGCCCGCGACCCCGACAAAACCCGCCCCTGGATTACCCAATTCACCGGCGTGGATGCCGCCCTGCCCCTGGCGCAATGGGCCGTCAAAAAAGATGGTGGCGTATTCGGGCACCGCGCCGGAGCCACCGTCAGCGCCCGCGCCGTCACACGCGCGCTCGGCCAGGGCAGCGCCTGGATCGCCGCGCGGCGCGAAGCCCTCTTCGCCGCCCCCACCGGCGCGAACATCGGCGCGGACGCACAAGAGGAATAAACCATGAAATTCCGGCAATTCAAGGAAAGCGCCCACAACGGCCTGTGGCGGCAGAACCCCGGCCTTGCCCAGATCCTCGGCCTGTGCCCGATCCTTGCCATCAGCACCAACCTCGTCAACGCCGTCAGCCTGGGGCTGGCCACCGTCATGGCCATGGCCCTCTCCAACCTTGCCGTCGCCGCCCTGCGCCGCTGGATCGCCTACGAAATCCGCATCCCCGTCTTCATCCTCATCATCGCCGCCCTCGTCACCGTGCTCGACCTCGCCTTCAATGCCTGGTTTCACAGCCTTTACCTGGTGCTCGGCATCTTCATCCCGCTCATCACCACCAACTGCATCGTCCTCGCCCGCGCCGAAGCCTTCGCGGCCAAGAACAAGGTGCTGGACGCCACCCTCGACGGCATCATGATGGGACTGGGCCTCGTCTGGGTGCTCGCCCTCCTCGGTGCGCTGCGCGAACTGCTCGGCAGCGGCACCCTTTTCTCCGGCATCGACATGGTTTTTCCCGGCCTCGAAGCCCTCCAGGTATTCGGCGACGACTACCCCGGCTTCCTGCTCGCCATTCTCCCGCCCGGCGCGTTCTTCATCCTCGGCGGCCTGATTGCCGCCTACAACGCCATCAACGCCCGCCGCGCCGCGCGCACGCCGCCAGAGCCTGCGCCCGCCGCGCCCACAACGTCCGCCGTCGCGGGCTGAACCGGCGCATCCATCGAATGGCCCCCGACGCCGCGCGCGAATTCTTTCGTCGGCTTGCGGCCCAGAATCCGGAGCCGCGTACCGAACTCGACTACGCCAGCCCTTACCAACTCCTGGTCGCCGTCGTCCTCTCCGCGCAGGCCACCGACAAAAGCGTCAACCTCGCTACTCGGCGGCTCTTTCCCCTCGCCCCCACGCCCGCCGCCATGCTCACCCTGGGCGAAGAACAAGTGGCCGAATACATCAAGACCATCGGCCTTTTCCGCGCCAAGGCGAAGAACGTCGTCGCGCTCTCCTGGCTGCTTCTTGAGCGCCACGACGGCGAAGTGCCCGGAGATCGCGCCGCGCTCGAAGCCCTGCCCGGCGTCGGGCGCAAAACCGCCAACGTCATCCTGAACACCATTTTCCGGCAGCCGGTAATGGCCGTCGACACCCACATTTTCCGGCTCGCCAACCGTACCGGGCTGGCTCCCGGCAAGAACGTCGCCGAAGTCGAAGCCGCCCTCATGCGTGCGGTGCCCCCGGAATACCTGCTCGACGCCCATCATTGGCTGATCCTGCATGGGCGCTACGTCTGTACCGCGCGCAAACCCCGTTGCGATGCCTGCCTACTGGCCGATCTCTGTACCTGGCCGGAGAAGGGCTGAATGGATCAACCATGGGGAAACGTTCATGCGATCCCCTTGGGTGAAGCTGAACCCCAGGCTATGCCTGTATCATCCGTCGCCATGATAGTCGCCTAAATTACCTGTCCATGGCCGTTCGTTCCATTCGGACACCTGCCGTGGCAAAATTTGGATGGCCGTGTTTGCAGGCGACGTAATTTGTCGTTTTGTCGTGCAGAATCGCTTCTGACGCCACACAGATCAAAATTGCGAAAAACATAACTTCGTCTCTCTCGAAACGACAGGGAAGCTGCCATCCACCATTTAAATCAATCAGGAGAATCATCATGGTCACGGAAGTCGTTCGTCTCAGCCGGGCGCAGGCCGAGCTGGAACTGGAACTGCTGGAAATCGAGGCCGAGGGCATCGAGACCGGCGAGCTTTACGCCAGCCTGCGCGCAATCAAGCTACCACGTGAAGTCGCTGCCCGCCTGGAGGCGCTGGCCGAAGTCAGTCGCCGGATCGGCGACAAGGTCATTGCCGTCGGTCGGATCATCGTGATGAAGCTGCTCGAATTCATCCGGCGGAATCCGGCAATGGCCGCTGGCATGGCGCTCGGTGCGGCGGTCTCGGTGCTGGTCAACGCCGTGCCGATGCTCGGAAACCTGCTTGCTCCGGTGGCCTTGGTCATCGGCGTCGCCATCGGCGGCATTGCGGGCCATCGGCTGGACAAGGGCGTGTTCGACACGAGCGCCAGTATCATCAACATTGCGCAGGACGCGCTGGAAATCGCCAGGGATTTCTTTGTCATGTTGATCGCGCTGTTCAGCGCGGTGGCCAGCGAACTGGCGGGAAGCGCGGCATGAGCCAGGAAAAGACCACCGCGCAGACGCTGCTCGAACGCGGCAAAGCATGGACAGAGGATGCGCTGCAAAGCACGCTGGAAGGCGCTCAGCGGCTGGCCAGTAGTGCGGCGGACACGGCTTCCGGCACGACGCGGCAGACGCAGGCGATGTTGAAAAGCGGCGCAGCGTGGGCCGGTGAGGCACTGCAAAGCGTCGTGGATGACGCACAACGCTTGGCTTGTGGCGCGGCGGATATTGTCGACGATGCGGCCAAGCAGACGCGGAAAACGCTAAAACGTGGAGCGACCTGGACGGGTGAAGCGCTGCAAGACGCTGCAAAGGACGCGCAGCGATTGGCGGATCGTGCAGTGGAAACGGTCGCCGCAGCCAAACGCCACGTGTCCGACCTCTGGCAGCGACAGAGCAGCAATCCCGAAGAAGCGGCGACGATCGAAACCGACAAGAAAGCACGGCTCATCCAACTGATCGACGAACTGGAAAAACATCCGCGCGACCGATTGCGCCTCCTTGGCGACATCGGCATCAGCACGACCGGCGCACTGGCGGGCAGCGCGGCGGCGTCGATCCTGACCACCACGACGGCAGTCACGATAGGCGCGGTAGCGATCACCACGACGACGACTCCGGTTGGGTGGGTCATCGGCGCGGGCGTAGCTGGCGCGGCAGCGGCATATGGCATTTCCCGCCTGATTCATGGGGGCGGCAAGAGTGAGGCGAGGATGGAGCAGCTTCGACGGAACTATGCAAAACAGGTGCGAAAAATGGAAGCGCGGGAACGTCAGGCCGAAGTGACCGAGGACGACAAGACGCGCTTCATCGTCTCGATGCGCACCTTGGTCGAGCAGAACCGCCTTTCCGCCGATTCGGCGCGCCGACTGATGGCGGCGGTCGAGTCGGGGAAGATGCCGGTTTCCCGGGCTTATCGGCATTTGGAGAGCCTGGCGGGGGAAGATCCAAGGAACACCGAGGTTATATGACATTTCATCGCCCGCCAATGGCGTCCTGGCGGGGGCAAACAACTTTGTCGAGATCGAAGCGTGGGCCAATGAGAAACTGGCATGGTTTCGGCGCACCCTCAAGCTCGAACACGGGATTCCTTCGCATGACACGCTTGGACGCTTGTTTGGGCTGATCGACCCGCACGAATTCGCGTCGGCCTTTCGACGTTGGGCCAGCAGCGTGCCGCCCGCGCTGGAGGGTGCCTACATAGTCCGCACGGAGGCCAGTGGGAAGAAGAGGGCCAGCGGTAAGTTACGAAAGGCGGTGAAGCCATAGTGCTGATAAAAAGCGGCGGCCTGTGCGTCCTTGGCGTCTACCACCAGAGCGAACGTCGCTATTTCTGAACGGGCGGCGCGGTCGAGTGCATCGGCCAATAACGCGCCACCTAGTCCTTTCCCTTTGAACGCTTTGTCGACAGCCAAACGCCCCATTCTGATGGCGGGCACGGTTGAATAACGCGGCAGCTTGCGGGCAATGTCGATTGGGAAATCTAGCAGCGGCACCTTGTCGCAGCAATCGTGTAGTAGCCAACGCAGGGCAATCGCACGAATGCCTTGCGGGGAGCGGAGCCGAAAACCTTCGTCATTGCGAGGCGCGCTAGCGCCGTGGCAATCCATGGTGGGGGCGGCACGGCGGGTGCTCCCGATGGATTGCCACGGGCCTTCGGCCCTTGCAATGACGGGGCGGGAAATTCGTCATTGCGAGGCGCGCAGCGCCGTGGCAATCCATGCGACGGTGCGGCCTTCCGAAACGCCTTCGCTCGCCGTAAGGCCGTCTGGATTGCCGCGGGCCTAAAGGCCATCGCAATGACGAAAAATATTCCCCGTCGGAAGAGTCAGCATTTGAGACAAAAACGCTCTAATGGCGACGGATTTCACACCGGGATAACAAGGCGTTCTCTAGATGGTGTCGTCACAAGATTTTGGCCCATAGGGCGATACATCGGATTTGCACGGCAGCCACAAAAGAAGCCACATTCTTGGCGTAGCGAGTGGCAATACCTCGCCAGCGTTTCAAA
>JAISNX010000064.1 GCA_031276015.1 Azoarcus sp. | reverse complement strand
TGGTTCGAGACCGGCACGCCGACTTTTCTGCTGGACATGCTCATCGAGCGGCAAGTTTACCTGCCCGCGCTCTTGAGGGTGGAAAGCGCCTCCGAGTTGATCTCCGCTTTCGAGGTCGGAGACATTTCCACCGAGGCACTGATGTTCCAGTCCGGCTATCTGACCCTGATCGGGGAGGAAATCCTGGCGGACGAGATTTTCTACATTCTGGGCTTTCCCAATCGCGAGGTCAGAAGCGCCTTGAACGCCGTCCTGTTGGGCGAATGGGTGGGAAGCAGGAAACGGGGCGGAGAACACCGCATGGCACTCTTTCGTGCCTTGCAGAAAAACGATTTTGCGAAAATCCAGGAAATCTTCTTCTCCCTCTACGCCAGCATCCCGCACGACTGGTATCGCAAGAACAATATCGACCAATTCGAGGGCTATTACGCCAGCGTGTTCTATGCCAGCTTCGCCGCCCTGGGTTTCGACATCATTCCGGAGGACGTGAGTAATCAGGGCAAGCTGGACATGGCCGTCCAGTTCAACGGGCAGATTTACCTTTTCGAGTTCAAGGTCGTGGAAGATGCCGCCGAGGGCAGAGCCTTGGCGCAGATCAGGGAGAAGCAATACGCCGACAAATACCGCGCGCAAAATCACCCCATTCACCTGATCGGGATCGAATTCAGCAAGAAGGCACGCAATCTGGTCGGGTTCGAGGTAGAAAGCCTGGATTGACGGAGCGCGAAGCGCCGTGGCAATCCATTTACCGTGATTCCCGCAACGCCGCCCGTCAGTGCGGGTAGTCGTCGCCGTGTGGATTGCCGCGGGCCTTCGGCCCTCGCAATGACGGAGCGGGAAATTCGTCATTGCGAGGCGCGTAGCGCCGTGGCAATCCACATGGCTCGTGAATTGCCGCACCGAAGCGGGCACCCTCATCGCCAGCGTCATTTCGCGGCCCGAGGCGGAAGCGAAAAGCGAACCGTCGATGTCTGCCGGGGCCGGAAGATTCCCAAGACTGAACATTCCGGGGCAGGGAAAACGCGGCATGTGTGGGGAGAAATCGCCGAAAATTCAACAAGCTCATCCACAACACCCACTTTTTTGCGTGGCATTGCTTATCGACAAGGGACTATTGGTAACTTGTGTTCGTGATAAATGTTGCACTATGGAAATAAGACATATACACTGGCAGACATCTTGTGTGAGTGCGGCCTTCTTCCAGACCGCGTTTTTCCAGATGAAGAGAAGATGATGATATTGGCACGGTTCTTGCGGTCGGTCGTATTTTGCTGACCTGAATATCTGGGGGGTGCAAAGCCTCCGGTATCGCTCTGCGAAGAACGCAAAAAGAAGCGGTTTTTATCCTTCTGTATTTGCGTTGCCTGCCGATGGTTCGTTCCATTGTCTCGTTTCCCGCAGGTTTCGCGCGTGTCAGGTTTTATAAATTCATAGGGTTAAGCCTTGTAGGTATGGCGATTTGGGATTCGGTATGGGTACTTGTTGGTGCATATTTTTTCGATGCTTATCAAAAAGCCAATACTCTAATCTGGATTACGTTATTGTTGCTTGTGGGTATAGCATTTTGGGTGCTTAGAGCAGATCAACAAATTGAAGCCCAAAGAGAACCGTCGTCATTGCGAGGCCCGAAGGGCCGTGGCAATCCAGTAAGCCGCGTGGATTGCCACGTCGCTTCGCTCCTCGCAATGACGACCGGTTTGATATGAGTGTCATAAAGTTGATTTGCTCTAATAATAAAGCGCGTCAACTTGTCAGGCTGTCTAAAATGGGCGGTAAGGTTCAAGAATTTGACAAGCAAACTTTGTAACGTCCCCCTGTCAGAACGCAGCCAAAGAGAAACGCTTTTCCCCGAACATCAACCGAAACCTTTGCAAAGCGGCGGGTTTCAGCCCTGCCACCGCCCGCCCGAAACGCGCGGGATGCCCGCCAGGTCGGGCCATGAAGCGATGTCGCCAAAGCCTGCCTCGGCCAGCAGCCCGCGCACGGCGGCGGACTGGTCGTAACCGTGTTCCATGAGCAGCCAGCCGCCCTGTTCCAGATGACGGCCCGCTCCGGCAACGATGCGGGCCAGGCTGCCGAGTCCGCCGTCTCCGGCGACCAGCGCCGCGCGCGGCTCGAAACGCAAGTCGCCCTGCGCAAGATGCGGGTCGCCTTCCGGTATGTAGGGCGGGTTGGCGACGATGAGGTGGAAGCGCGCTTCGCCCAAGGCGGCATACCAGTCGCTATGCAGGAAAAATACGTCCGCGCCCAGCCGCGCGGCGTTGCTTCTCGCCACCTCCAACGCCTCGCGCGAGTCGTCCAGCGCGGTGACTTCGGTGCAGTCCCGCGCCAGCGCCAGCGTGATCGCCAGCGCGCCGGAACCCGTGCCGAGGTCGAGCACGCAGGGGCGCGCTTCGGCGGCCAGGCGGGGCAGGGCCAGTTCCACGAGCAGTTCGGTTTCGGGACGCGGGATCAACACCGCCGAGGTGACGAGAAAGTCGCGCCCATAAAATTCGCGCCGTCCGGTGAGATAGGCGACCGGCTCGCCCGCCGCGCGCCGTTCGACCAAACGGCGGAAGGCGTCCCACGTCGTGGCGGGCAGGGTTTCCTCGGGCCAGGCGGCCAGGTGCGCGGCGGTGCAGCCGAGGACGTGCCGCAGCAGCAAGCGCGCCTCCAGAGGCGGGATGTGTTGACGCGCCCAAGCCAGCGCCCCGGCAATGTCGGGGTGTTCCGCGGCGGTCATTTCATGCGTCTTCCGAAAGCGCCGTCAGTTGCCCGGTCTGGTGTTCCAGCGCCAGCGCGGCGGCGATTTCGTCCAGATCGCCATCCAGGATGGCATCGAGCCGGTAGAGGGTGAGGTTGACGCGGTGATCGGTCAGCCGTCCCTGGGGGAAGTTGTAGGTGCGGATGCGTCCCGAGCGGTCGCCGCTGCCGATCAGGCCGCGCCGGGTGGCGGCTTCCGCGCTCTGGCGCTCGCGCATGCGCGCATCGTGCAGCCGCGCCGCCAGCACCGCGAGCGCCCGCGCCTTGTTGCTGTGCTGGCTGCGTTCCGCCTGGCATTCGACCACGAATCCGGTGGGCAGGTGGGTGATGCGCACGGCGGAATCCGTCTTGTTGATGTGCTGCCCGCCCGCGCCGGATGCGCGAAAAGTGTCGATGCGCAGATCGGCGGGGTTGATGTCCAGCATTTCCAGTTCGTCGGCTTCCGGCATCACCGCCACCGTGCAGGCGGAAGTGTGGATTCGCCCCTGGGTTTCGGTCACGGGGATGCGCTGCACGCGGTGCCCGCCGGACTCGAACCGCAATTGCGACCAGGCCGTCGCGCCCGCGATGCGGACGATGGCCTCGCGGTAGCCGCCAAGGCCCGATTCGCTGGCGGAGAGGATTTCCGCCTTCCAGCCCTGGCGTTCGGCGTAGCGGATATACATCCGCAACAGGTCGGCGGCAAAGAGCGCCGCCTCCTCGCCGCCCGTACCCGCGCGGATTTCGAGGAAGATATTGCGCCCGTCGTTGGGGTCGCGCGGCAGCAGCGCACGCTGCAAGGCGTCCTCCAGTTCGGCACAACGCGCCTGGCCGGAAGCGAGTTCGGCCTCGCCCAGTTCGCGCATTTCCGGGTCGGCCAGCAGTTCGCGGGCGGTGGCGCAATCCTCCTCGGCCTGGCGCAATGCGCGGTAGCGCGCCACCACGGGGTCGATTTCGGCCCGCTCGCGCGCGAGTTCGCGGTAGCGGTTCATATCGCGCGCGGCATCCTCGCCACCCAGTTCGCGGTCGAGTTCCCGCAGGCGATCGGCAAGGCGGTCGAGTCTGTCGCGGATGCCGGGCTTCATGAAAAGTGGTCGGGGAGGTTGAACAGTTGCCGGACGATGTGTCCAGCCTCGATGGGGTCGTCGCCCTCGGCCCGGTTCAGATAGCGCGTCGGCCCGTGCATCAGCTTGTTGGCCAGGCCGTGCGAGAGCGCTTCCAGCACCTGGACGGGATCGTCGCCGCGCGCAAGCAGTTTGCGCGCGCGCTCCAGTTCCGCCTCGCGCACGGATTCCGCATATTGACGCAGGGCGCGGATGGCGGGCACGGCCTCGCGCGCCTGCATCCAGTGCAAAAAGCCGTCCACGCGGCTGTCGATGATGCCTTCGGCCTCCACCACCGCCTGCTGGCGCGATTCCAGCCCGGCTTCGACGATCTGGGCCAGATCGTCGATGGTGTAGAGAAACACGTCGTCCAGCCCGAGCACCTCGGCCTCGATGTCGCGCGGCACGGCGAGATCGACCATCACCATGGGCCGGTGCCTGCGTGCCCTGACGGCGCGTTCCGCCATGCCCAGCCCGACGATGGGCAGGGGCGAGGCCGTACAGGAAACGACGATGTCGAATTTCGGCAGTGCCTCGGCCAGCGCCTCCATGCCCATGGCCTGCGCGCCGAAGCGTTCGGCCAGCGCGTGGGCGCGCGTGCCGGTGCGGTTGGCAATCGTGATCGAACGCGGCTTTGCGCCCGCGAAATGCGCCACGCAAAGCTCGATCATCTCGCCCGCGCCAATGAACAGCACATGCTGATCGCCGATGCGCTCGAAAACGTGCTCCGCCAGGTGCACTGCCGCCGCCGCCATCGAGACGATATTCGCGCCGATGGCAGTGGTCGAGCGCACCTCCTTCGCCACCGCGAAAGTGTTCTGGAAGAGCTTGTGCAACAGCGCGCCGAGCGTGCCTGCTTCCTCCGCATAGCGCACGGCATCCTTCACCTGCCCCAGGATTTGCGGCTCGCCGAGCACCATCGAATCCAGCCCGCTCGCCACCCGGAACACATGCCGCACCGCCTCGCGCGCCGGATGCGAATAAAGATAGGGCGAGATGTCGCCCAAGGGCAGGCGGTGAAAGCGTGCCAGCCAGTCCGTCGCGTACTGCGGCGCTTCGGACGCGAAATAAAGTTCTGTGCGATTACAGGTCGAGAGAATCGCCGCCTCCCGTACCGCCGGGCCGTCCGTCAGATCGCGCAGGGCGCGATCCAGGCAGCCGGACGCGAACGCCACTTGTTCGCGGATGGCGAGCGGCGCGGTGTGATGATTCAGGCCCAGGGCGTAAAGCTGCATACGGGGTGAGGTTGGAGGTCGGGCGGGGCAGGGCGGCGAGGCCGGATAGTCCGCCGGAAACCGTCCCGGCAGACCGGGACGGCGATCTTATCATGGGTATTTGGCGACATCGCGGGACACGCTCGCGGCACATTCTTGACATACTCTTGACACACCCTGATCGCCCCCTATAATGGCGACCTTCCCGAGCGGGAATAGCTCAGTTGGTAGAGCGCAACCTTGCCAAGGTTGAGGTCGCGAGTTCGAGACTCGTTTCCCGCTCCACATCTCTTTTGCGGTGATGTTCGGTTTCTTGTAGGCTGAACGGCCCGCACCGGGAAACGGGCTTGTCCGGGCTGCTAGAATCTGCCGACCATGCCCGAAACCACCATGCTCCCGCTCGATACCCGCTCACGGGTTTTGCTCAAGACGCTGATCGAACGTTATATCGCCGACGGCCAGCCGGTCGGCTCGCGCGCCTTGTCGCGCAGTTCCGGCCTGGAACTGTCGCCCGCGACTGTACGCAATGTGATGAGCGACCTCGAAGAAATGGGCTATATCGCCAGCCCGCATACGTCCGCCGGACGGGTGCCGACGGCGCTCGGTTATCGCTTTTTCGTCGACACCCTGCTCACGGTGCAGCCGATGGAGACCCGGCGGGTGCAGAAGCTCAAGACGCAGCTCCAGCCCGGACGGCCGCAAAAGCTGATTAATTCGGCCTCGCTCCTGCTCTCGGAGTTGACGCATTTCGCGGGTATCGTGGTGGCACCGCGCCGCGATGCGGCACTTATCCGGCAGATCGAGTTCATCGGGCTGGCCGGGAACCGCATCCTGCTCATCATCGTGACGACCGACGGCGATGTGCAGAACCGCATCCTGCTCACGCGCCGCGATTATTCGGCGGCGGAACTGGCGGCGGCGGCGAATTATCTGAACGAGCATTACGCGGGGAAGGCGCTCGACGACATCCGCCAGCATCTCCAGGCCGAGTTGCGCAAGCTGAAAAACGATATGAGCGAGTTGATGGCGGCAACGGTCGAGGCCGGTTCCGCCGTCGCCGGGGAGCCTTCGGCAGATTATGTGATTTCGGGCGAGACCAATTTGCTGGACATCGAGGATCTGTCCTCCAATATGTCGCGCCTGCGGGAGTTGTTCCGCCTTTTCGAGCAGCGCACGGGCTTGATGCAGTTGCTCGATCTCTCCCGGCGTGCCGATGGGGTGCAGATTTTCATCGGCGATGAATCCGGCCTGACGCAGCTCGATGCTTGCAGCGTGGTGACGGCACCTTATGAGGTCGATGGCCGCGTGGTCGGCTCCGTCGGCGTGATCGGCCCGACCCGCATGGCTTACGACCGGGTAATTCCGATTGTCGATATTACGGCGCGGCTGTTGTCGAGCGCGCTGTCCTCCAACACTTGAGGCGCGAGCGCCGTCATGGCCCGTTTCCGGCCCGAACCCGCCCTGAATCCGGCCTACGCGCGCCAAGATCGTACAGGTGTTTTGCTGGTCAATCTCGGCACGCCCGCAGTACCGACGGCGGCGGCCTTGCGCCCATGGTTGCGCCGGTTCCTGTCCGATCCGAGGGTGGTGGAGTTGCCGCGTGTTGTCTGGCAGCCGATTCTCAACGGGATCATCCTCGTTACCCGCCCGGCGAAATCGGCGCGGAAGTACGCCAGTATCTGGACGACGGAAGGTTCGCCGCTCAAGGTTCATAGCGAACGCCAGGCGGCGGCGCTGGCCGCGGCTCTCGGCCCGGATGGGGAGATTGCCCTTGCCTGGGCAATGCGCTACGGCACGCCCGATATTGCCGGGTCTCTCGACGGGCTGCGGGCGCAGGGTTGTGGCCGCATCCTCGTCGTGCCGCTTTACCCGCAATTTGCGGGCAGTACGACGGCCAGCACGTTGGATGAGGTGGCGCGCGTGATGCAGACGTGGCGCAATCTGCCCGAAATGCGCTTTGTGCGCAGCTTTCCCGATGATGCGGCTTATATCGCCGCGCTGGCGGCGAGCGTGCGCGAGCATTGGGCGCGTCACGGGCAGAGCGAGCGTCTGGTGGCGAGTTTTCATGGTCAGCCGAAACGCACGGATGAACTGGGCGATCCTTATCGCGCGGAATGTTTCGTCACCGCCCGTCTGCTCGGCGAGGCGCTGGCCTTGCCGCAGGAGAAGCTGGTGGTGACGTTTCAGTCCCGTTTCGGCACGTCCGCCTGGTTGCAGCCCTATACCCTGCCGACGCTGGAGACGCTCGCCGCCTCGGGGGTGAAGCGGGTGGATGTGATCTGCCCGGGCTTCACCACCGATTGCCTCGAAACGCTGGAGGAGATCGCCATGCTGTGCCGCGACGCTTTCATCGCCCGTGGCGGCGAGGCGTTCCACTATATTCCTTGCCTGAACGAGCGCCCGGACTGGATCGCGGCGCTGGCCGCCCTCGTCCGGCGGCATCTGGGCGGCTGGTGCTGAGCGGTACAGCCGTTTTCCGGTTTAGAGCAGATCAACAAATTGAAGCCCAAAGAGAACCGCCGTCATTGCGAGGCCCGGAGGGCCGTGGCAATCCAGTCAGCCGCATGGATTGCCACGGCGCTTCGCTCCTCGCAATGACGATCGGTTTGATATGAGCCTCATAAGGTTGATTTGCTCTAGACGCTGTCGTCACGAGATATATGTTATTCTATAGGGGTTAGAATTTTTGGAGTCTCTCATGTCTTGCGAACAACATCGGCACGATATTTCAGATCACGTGTGGT